>JAISOY010000186.1 GCA_031275285.1 Bacteroidales bacterium
ATTATGGAAAACTGTACTATGGCCGAAGACTGCGACCTCTGTTTCGAGAACAGTACCCTTAATGCCGTAATAAATGGGAACATTGTAAGCATCAAGAACCCTGCAGGAGGCTCCATCACTGCCGATAGTATCGGTGAAGTCATTATGGACGAAAATTGTAAAAATCCGGGAGGATGTTCTGTTAAAATCAATAATAAGACCCATCTTGCCTCATGATGTATCATTTTGATGAAATCGTCCGCCGCAGGAACAGCAATTCCTACAAATGGGATACAGCAGAAGATGAGAATGTTTTACCGATGTGGGTCGCCGATATGGATTTCCGCACAGCTCCTGCCATTATCAACGCATTGGAACGGCGTGTACAGCATGGTATTTTCGGATATGCTAAAGTGCCGGAAACATATTTTGATGCGGTAATTGGCTGGTTCCGGAAAAGACATCATTTCACCATCGAAAGGGAATGGATACTGTTTACTTCGGGCGTCGTTCCAGCCCTTTCGGCTGTCATCAAAGCACTGACACAACCGGGCGATAAAGTAATCGTGCAGACTCCCGTCTACAATTGTTTTTTCTCCAGTATCCGAAACAACCAATGCGGAATGGTGGAAAACCGGCTGATCTATAAGGACGGCACATATAGCATCGATTTTGACGATCTCGAACAAAAAACCGCCGATACGTCAGCAAAGCTGTTGCTGCTCTGCAGTCCGCATAACCCTGCCGGAAGGGTATGGTCACGGGAAGAGCTGACAAAGATGGGTGAAATTTGCCTGCGGAATAACGTAATCATCGTTTCCGACGAAATTCACTGCGATCTGGTTTACCCCGGCCATACACATATCCCGTTTGCATCCATCAGCGAAAAATTCCTGAAAAATTCCGTTACCTGTACCGCCCCGAGCAAAACCTTCAATCTGGCAGGCATCCAGGTGGCCAATATCATTGCAGAAGATGAAGAAATACGCAGGAAGATCGACAAAGCCCTTAACATAAATGAGGTTTGCGAGATCAATGTTTTTGCCATAGAAGCCCTGATCGCTGCTTATAATGAAGGAGTGGAATGGCTGGAAGAACTGAAGGAATACCTGTACGGTAATTACCGTACACTTACCGGATTTTTTGAACAGCATCTTCCGCATCTGCCTGTTCTACCGCTTGAAGCGACTTATCTGGTATGGGTCGACTGTTCGGCATTGAACCGGACATCGGAAGAGATAACCAAAACCCTGCTTGATAAAGAAAAGCTGTGGATAAATGAAGGCACTATGTATGGTGAAGCAGGTGAAGGCTTTATACGTATCAATATTGCCACCCAACGCGAAAATCTGCTGAAAGGCCTCAAAAGCATCGAAAAGCAACTTAAACGATGAATAATTAAGCCATTAATACAAAATATGTACTTCAATAATATTTTATGGACCATTGGCAATACTCCCATGGTCCGGATCAATCAACTTAATCCCCACCCCGATGTTTTGCTTCTGGCCAAACTCGAGGGATTTAACCCGACAGGCAGCATCAAAGACAGGATTGCCCTGAAAATGATTGAAGAAGCTGAAAAAAAAGGTGAGTTGACCAAAGATAAGATCATCATCGAAGCCACTTCAGGAAATACAGGAATCGGACTTTCCATGATAGGAAGGGTGAGAGGATACAGGATACAAATTGTAATGAGCTCTGCCGTTTCGGAAGAAAGGCAAAAAATGATCAAAGCTTTTGGAGGGGAAATAATTCTCACTCCGCCCGAATTAGGGACTGATGGAGCCATCATGAAAGTAAAGGAATTGATAGAGTTGAATCCCGGAAAATTTTTCAACCCTAATCAGTTTTCGAACATCAATAATAAGCTGGCACACTACAAAACAACCGCCGAAGAAATATGGACCCAAACCCAGGGGCAGATCACACATTTTGTCTCTTCACTCGGCACATCGGGAACCTTAATGGGTGTGGGTAAGGGGCTGAAAGAGAAAAACCCCGCAATAAAGATCATAGAGGCTCATCCGGTCAAAGGTCACTATATACAGGGGTTGAAAAGCATGGAAGAAGCGATTGTCCCTGAAATATATGATGAATCGGAAATCAACATGAGTATTAAGGTAGAATCGGAAGAAGCTTTTGCAATGTCCCGGCGCATCATCAATGAAGAAGGTATCTTTGTAGGAATGAGTAGCGGAGCTGCCATGTTGGCAGCCCTTAAAGCAATTGAACAGCTGGATAAAGGAGTAATGGTGGTCATCTTTCCCGATAGGGGAGAAAAATACCTAAGTACCAGCTTATTTCCTGATTAACCGACCAGAGTTGCAGAAAAATCTATCTGGATGATGATAAATTTCAGTAATTTTGATATCTGTTTAACGGAAGAGAATAGTCTGGTTGCGCTGAATAAGGTGTTTAACGATTATTACGTATCTTCGTTGCCTGCAAATACAATAATTTATTGATCCCGTAAACAGCTATTTATGCAGTCCCTGAAAGGAAACGAGACATCCAGAGCAGGCATCTTCATAGCCTATTTCCTGATTTATGTAGTCTGGGGTTCCACCTATTATTTTATCGGTGTAGCTCTACGGGGACTACCGCCGTTTCTTCTTGGAGCGCTCCGTTTTACTACAGCAGGACTGATCTTATTGCTTTGGTGTTGGTACAGGGGTGAACCTGTTTTTAAAAAAAGCCTCATCAAAAAATCGGCCATCAGTGGCATTGTGCTGTTGTTTATCGACATGGCGGTCGTGATGTTGGCACAACGTTATATCAGCAGCAGCCTGGTGGCGATCATTGCCAGTTCAACGGCGATCTGGATCATGGCACTGGATGCTCCCATGTGGAAAAAAAACTTCCGCAACCCATTGGTAATCGTTGGCATCATCATTGGATTTCTCGGCGTCATGATGCTGTATGTGGAACAATTTAAATTCGACAATCATCCCGGTGAACACAGGGAATACGGTGTCCTCCTTTTGGTCTTCGGATGTATCTCATGGGCACTCGGCACACTCTATGCCAAATACCGTTCATCGGGTGAGGAAGAAGTGAACGCTTTTGCCGGTTCTGCATGGCAGATGCTCTTCGCAAGTGCCATGTTCTGGATATGCGCATTTTTCAGTGGAGATATAACGAATACTGACCTACGTATCGTTCCCACAACTTCATGGCTATCGCTGGCGTATCTGATCATATTTGGTTCTATCATGGCCTACTCTGCTTATGTATGGCTGCTCAAAGTACGTCCGGCAACCGAAGTCGCCACACACGCATATGTCAATCCTTTTGTTGCAGTATTTATTGGTATGGTTTTCGGGAAAGAAGAGGTTACATGGATACAAATGGCGGGACTGGTGGTGATATTAGCCAGTGTGATGTTGATCAATAGAAAAAGAAAAAAGGCACTTAAGTAATTGAGATCCGAAAATCAACAAAAAATACTACAATGAAAACGAATATTCATTATTTACTTCTTTCTTTTCTGATAGTTACCTTATTATTATCCTGTAGCAATGCAAATAATACAAAAGCAGAAAAGAAACCCACATTAAAAGAGGCCTTAAACGGTAAATTTCTCATCGGCACCGCCCTGAATCTGGCACAGGTGTATAATAGAGACTCCTCATCTGTGAATATCATAAAAACACAGTTCAATTCGATTGTTGCCGAGAACTGCATGAAGAGCATGTATCTGCAACCCAGAGAGGGAGAGTTTTTCTTCGGCGATGCAGATAAATTTGTTGAATTCGGAGAAAAGAACAACATGTTTATTATAGGTCATACGTTGATCTGGCATTCACAAGCCCCGGCCTGGTTCTTTGTGGATGAAAAAGGAAAAGATGTTTCCCGCGAGGTATTGGTTCAACGCATGAAAAACCACATCACTACCGTTGTCTCCCGCTACAAGGGACGGATAAAAGGATGGGATGTGGTTAATGAAGCCATCCTGGAAAATGGAACTTACCGCAAAAGCAAGTTTTACGAAATTATTGGTGAAGACTTTATTCCTCTGGCATTTCAGTTTGCAAACGAAGCAGATCCGGATGCTGAACTTTACTATAACGATTATAATGAATGGTACAAAGGGAAACGTGAGACCCTGGTTAATCTGGTGAAATCATTCAAAGAAAAAGGTATTCGTATAGATGCTATAGGGATGCAGGGACATATTGGAATGGATATTCCCACACTCGAGGAATATGAGTCAACCATTGAGGATTATCACCGGGCAGGGGTAAAAGTAATGATAACAGAATTAGATTTAAGTGCATTACCTTCACCCTGGGGAACCAGTGCCAATATATCCGACACAGTGGACTATCAGAAACAGATGAATCCTTATACCGATGGTTTACCTCAGGAGATCGAAGCAGAATGGGAAAACCGTTATCTTGATTTCTTCCGCTTGTTTCTGAAGAACCAGAATAAGATCGGCCGCGTCACCCTCTGGGGTGTTTCTGATCGTGATTCCTGGAGAAATAATTTCCCGGTAAAAGGCAGGACAGATTATCCGTTGTTGTTCGACCGGAAGTATCAGGCCAAACCCATAGTAGAGAAGATCATTCAAATATCGGTAGGGAATTAAGATATCAAACAAAACTTTACTGAAAAAACTGTAGTCCAGCCATGCGGATATATCTGAAATCCAGCCAGTCCTGATGTTTCACGTATTCGAAAATAAAGTTGAGTACCAGAGGATCAACACTCATAATCCCAGTCCAGTTCGGTCGAAACGGTACATCAGATTTTTTTTGATCAGACAGTTAAGCGCATCAGGAGATAACCCTATAATAATAAACATGATTAATACCCGATTTTAACACAAATAAAAATACATAACAAACAATTCATTATCAAACAAGATTGATATTTCAATCATCCAACCTTTCCATTCAGGAAATCTTCTATGAATCAAATTTTCCGAGCCTCTTGTTTTTTACATATATTTTAAAAACCGAACAGGAGTATCCCTAAAGGATTCAGGAAGCGGAAGAAGTAATATTTTATTTAAAAATAAATTCCGTATCTTGTCTCATATTTTTTAATGCATTTTAATCTTTTCTCGCTGAGAATTGCTCTAAAAAGTAGTTTATATAATATACTCATTTTCAACCACAGAACAACATCATGCAAAGTTTAAAAGGAAAAGTTATCATTGTAATGGATGCTTCCAGCGGTATAGGCGAAGCTACTGTAAAGAAAATTGCAGAAAAAGGCGGAAAGATGGTCATTGCAGCCCGGTGGCCTAACCATTAACTCCTAAAATATCATCATATAATATCCACAAACATAGCGGCATACACACTGTCATGAACAAAATTGGACATTTAGTTTCACTGAGCCCTTCGGGGTTCATCTAACCATTTAAAATAATTTTATACAGATGAAAGCAATCGTCTTAAAACAGTTCGGAGGAATTGAAAACTTCTCATTGAAAGAAATCCCCGAACCACAGATAAAGAGCGGGCAGGTATTGATCCGTGTAGAAGCAATCGGCATCAATCCCGTAGATATAAAAACCCGCAAAGGAGGCGGACAAGCTGCACAATATAAAGATACCCCCGAAATGGTCATCGGATGGGATGTGGCCGGAGTAATCACCAGGGTTGCCGGAGACGTAAAAGACTTTAGCCCGGGAGATGAGGTTTTCGGTACCATCAATTTCCCCGGGCAGGGAGGTGCTTATGCCGAATATGCCGCTGCTCCCGCCAATCAACTCGCCCGTAAACCCGCCAATATATCCATGCCCGAGGCCGCAGCTTCAACACTATCGGCATTGACAGCCTGGCAGGCACTTATGTATCTGGGACATATCAGGAAAGGAGACCGTGTGTTGATTCATGGTGGTGCCGGAGGAGTCGGTAATTTCGCCGTACAGATAGCTAAAAAAACAGGATGTCATGTCATCACAACAGCATCGGCATCTGATGCCGGTTTCGTGAAAAATCTCGGTGCAAACGAAGTGATCGATTACAAGACACAGAAGTTCGAAGAATTGATCAGCAATATTGATTTTATACTCGATCCCATCGGCGGCGAAAACTTCGTCCGTTCATTAAAAGTGCTGAAACCCGAAGGCACTATTGTATTGATATCCTCCCCTAATATAGAAGAAACGAATAAGATAGCCAAAGAGCAACATGTCAGAAATTACAAACCGATGATGATGCATTCGGACGGAGAAGATATGGGACATATTGCCGGAATGCTCGCCGATGGCAGCCTGAAAGTGCATGTGGATAAAACATTTCCTTTCGATAAGATACCCGAAGCCCACAACCAACTGGAAAACGGAAAAGTGAGAGGGAAAATAGTTGCTTTGGCTTAATAACTATCGTTCTTTGCAACAAGATAATTTGTGCCTTACAGCAACATATCTGTCGGAAAACGAAGAAAATCAACAGAGATAAACAGGTTGATCTTCTTTCGTTTCACTTTCAAAAGTTAAAATTCTAATTATTTTTATATTTTCTAAAATGAATAACAGATAGTAAATCTTGTATAGATAATCGAACAACTTACGATTATCTATACAAGGTTTACTATTTTTGTGTTCCTATTGGAATATTGTTCATGCTGCTGAACCCGAAAAAGTACGGAAAGACAAAAAGGGCTTCAAATCAATCGTACACTGGCCCGTAATATAGCATGGACCATCAGGAATGTAAAGCCGGCCTCACAATCTCTACCGGAAGTAGAAAACCGGGTACGAATAAATTTAAAAAAAAAATAAAAATAAGAGCGAAATAATATGTTTCAGGATATAGTACCGCATACTTTGAATATAAGCTATCAAAATCTAAAACCAAAAGATGATGATTATCTGACTTCGTATAATAGTAATCTGGTATTGATCCATGAAGATACGACATTCCATTTTCCTGCAATAACAGATATACTCCTGCATCACCGTATAAATTCAGACCGGCTGATTTATTTGTTCGACATAGACGGTAAAAAATTCTTCCTTAATCCAGACAGCCTGCCTGAAATCAGTAATTTTAAATATCAGGATGTACGTTCATTCCGAAACAGGCAGCCCGGCTGGTTGTGTTTCGGCGCAGCAACTGCAATGCACTTGGCCCGATGGTATGAAAATAACCAATTCTGCGGTAAGTGTGCCTGTCGAATGTTATCTAAAGAAGAGGAAAGGGCTTTATGCTGTCCTGAATGCGGTCTGGTGATTTATCCTGGGATAAACCCGGTAATTATTGTCGGCATTACAGATAATGATCGATTACTTTTGGTAAAAAATGCCAACTCGGAATACAAAGACTATGGGCTTGTCTCCGGGTTCATGGAGGTAGGTGAAACACTGGAGGACTGTGTAAAGAGGGAAGTAATGGAGGAAGTCGGATTGACCGTCAGAAATATCAGTTATTATAAAAGCCAACCATGGGCATTCTCAGAATCGATATTGGCCGGTTTTTTCGCGGAAGTAGATGGAAATCCAGAACCGGTTCCGGATGGAAAGGAACTGTCGGAAGCTATTTGGTTCTCCAGAGAAGAACTACCTGCGGGTGATTCCGGATTCAGTCTTACCTGGGATATGATCGAAAACTTCCGGCTCGGGAATGTGTAATTTTGATCCTTGTATGGAGCCTTTCAGTAAATCTTTTTTTATTATGTCACCTCGTCGAAATGTTCCTGCGCCTACTCGATCATCATCTGGACGGAAGGCATCAGGCTTTCGCCCATCTCAGTAAGCGAATATTCCACACACGGAGGTATCTCGGCAAATGCTTCCCGATTTAGCAAATGATCCTTTTCTAATCGTTTTAAAGTATGTGTAAGCATCTTTTGCGATATGTCGGGTATTCATTGGTGCCGGAAGAGTTCTTAAAAATGTATTTAAAAACTTTATCCAGCACCAAGAGGAATTTTGTATATATCCAAGCTGGAATATCAGAAACTTCAGTGGACATCCGGATTATATTACAAACCGCTTTAAGAACAAATTTCTCATCAATTATTGTATGTCATAACCATCCGTCGGGAAACTTTATTCCGAGCCAACCGGATAAATTACTCACCGATAAAATAAATGGCGCTTGCAGAACAATGAATATAAGTCTATTAGATCACATTATTGTTGCAATAGAAGGTTATTATAGTTTTGCTGATGATGGGAAGATATATTAACAGAAAATGAAATGTTATGGTGCAAATAAAAAAGCGGCTGAGAAAACTATTCTTAACCGCTTGATTTTCTAGTGACCCCGGAGAGGCTCGAACTCTCGACCCATTGATTAAGAGTCAATTGCTCTACCAACTGAGCTACGGAGTCATTTTTTTGGTGGGTCAAAGTTAGGGAAAAATAATAAACGGACAAATATTGATTTCATTTTACTTTCATCCGGTCGAACCCTTTTCCGTATACGCCCATCACATTTCCCATAGAGATAAAAGCTTCCGGGTCCACCTCCTTTATTGCTCGAAAAACATTGGTGACCTCATATTTCCGGACAATGACCAGGATCATCTTAGTGGGTTTTTTGGTGTACCATCCCTGTGCATCCACCAGGGTCAGTCCGCGTTTGACATTGACAAAAATATGTTCCGCCACTTGTTCATACTTATCCGAAAAAATAAAAAGCTGGTACGACTGTTTGGAACCCGCCAGCACAAAATCAATAACATAGCTGGATATCACCATCACACAATAACCATAGATCATTCGTTCCAGGGAATGGAAAATAAAGAATGAAGAAGAAATAATGACCACATCCACCGTCATGATCACACGTCCCGGACTGATGTTCCGCTGGCTGGTGATCATCATGGCAATCAGGTCGGTTCCGCCTGCACTTCCACCCTGTGTAAAAACGATGCCGGTTCCTATACCTGCCAGAATAGCCCCCACGATAGTAGCCAGTAAGGTATCTTTCACCAGCGGATCCGGAAAAACTTCCTGGAAAACACCCAATAAAAGGGAAAAGACAATCACCCCATACACAGATTTCAAACCAAAATTCACGTTGACCATTTTCATTGCTATCAGGATCAATAAACTGTTGACCAGCAGATAAGTGATCCCTGCCGGGAATCCTGTGGCAAAATAAACGATGGCAGCAATACCGCTCACGCCGCCGCCGGTAACATTACTAGGAATAAGAAAAGCTCCCCATCCGAAAGTAGTACAAAGCAACCCAAAAGTAATAATTACATGGGAACGCAATATGGCAAATGTTTTTGATTCTTTTTTCATGAATGAAAGCATATTAAAATTCGTGCAAAAGAAAGTAAGAAAATCTTATTCCGCAATGACTTAAGTAACCCCAATAAATGAATGCCATACTTATTAAACGTAATTAACTTGACCAATGCGACTTAAGAAAAAACAAATAGCACTGAATGCTTAAGAGAATAACAACATATTTATTTTAATGTTTATGATAACTGACAGGTTTGTTATATTTGCATCTCATATTCTGCAAAAAATATTTTTAATGGCTGCATCTTGTCATCATCAATGAACATATATATTCGTTTTCTTTAGTAAACCATCAAAACATTCACCAATGATAGAAAATATCCCTCAAATACGCCACACAACATGCGGTAATTTTTTTCTGCTGGCCGGTCCCTGCGTGATAGAAAACGAAGGCATATGTTTTGATATCGCCCGCCGTATCAAGGAAATAACAGACCGGTTACAGATCCCCTATGTCTTCAAAGGCTCTTTTAAAAAAGCCAATCGTTCCCGCCTTGATTCCTTTACCGGTATCGGAGACCAAAAAGCCCTGCAAATTCTCGCTGATATCCGTGAGAACCTGCAAATTCCCACAGTTACCGATATCCATACCGAAGCCGATGCCGAAATGGCCGCCCCGTATGTGGATATCTTGCAGATACCGGCATTCCTGAGCAGACAAACAGATCTGTTGGTTGCTGCAGCAAAAACCGGAAAAATGATCAATATCAAAAAAGGTCAGTTCATGGCTCCCGAGGCCATGCAATTTGCAGCAGATAAAGTAAGACAGGCCGGAAATGAAAAAATAATCCTGACAGACCGCGGTACCATGTTCGGTTATTATGATCTGATTGTCGATTACCGCGGGATCAAACGGATGCAGGAGACCGGATTACCGGTGGTACTGGACATCACACATTCACTGCAACAACCCAATACAACAGAAGGAGTAACCGGTGGCTTGCCACAGTTAATTGAGACAATTGCCCGTGCCGGTGTTGCAGTCGGTGTTGACGGAATTTTCCTCGAAACGCATCCTGAACCCGCCTGTGCAAAATCAGACGGAGCCAACATGCTTCCCCTTGATCAACTGGAAGACCTGCTCAGAAAACTGGTACGGATCCGGCAGGCGGTCAATAACTTTTAATTTTTTGCCTTGTCGCTTGCCGACAATATTCCTTTCCATAACATCCGGACATCTTCCGGGGTAATATTCTTTCTCGGAAGCGAATGATCGATTCCGAACATTTCATAAACATCTGCCAGCAAAGGCCTTTTAAATTTGTTTTTTATTCTTCTGGAAATATCACTCCGGGAAGCATCAAAAAGCATATTTCTCGAAAAATAAAAATTTAAAAAGAATTCCTCACCCTTCCACTCCCCCATATCCGTGAGATAGAAAATATTGTTCTGTACCCTGATATCCCTGGGGTATCCATCAACCGTCAAAGGATGCACCTTTGAGACCGTATTATAAAACAGGTTGTTTTCAATAATGGAATGGGTATGGCCGGATCCATGGAACTGCAACAGGATATTCCTGTCATTCATACTGATATTGTTCCGTATAAGGTGTCCGATATTTTCTGCATCCGGCACCACTTTCGAGCTGCCGTGCAACAAAAGAAAACCTCCTTCATTATCATGGCTGAAATTATATTGGTAGGTGTGCCCTATCGAATAGGCATCACAGTCAAAAGCCATACCGTCCCGGGTGCTGCGTGTATTCCATACTTCGTTGTACCGGATCAGTACCGAATCGCTGTTCCATGCCCATAAGGCGGCATTGAATTCTTTCGACCGGGAAGCTGCCCCGTTTACCTTATTGTATTCAATAGACGCCTTGAATGCCACCTGTGGAACAATACCGTCCCCACCGATACTTTCCAGATCATTCCCCCGTATCACAATATTCAGGTTGGCCTGGTATTCTCCCATCTCGTCCATCCAGGAATATGGATAATCTTTCTCCCTCAGCCTTCTCTGCCAGTAAGAACTGACACAGATCCCGGTCCTGTTTATCATAAACATCCTGTTACCTGAAATATCCACTCCATTAAAGAACGATGGCTTCTCTTTTCCGATTACCGCCAACAGGATACCCCCGCTCCCATGGAAATCTTTCGTATCATTACCCTTCACATGATGGATGTAATTGTTTCGGATGGTGATTCCTTTCAATTCTCCGGTATCTGAAGCTACCACATATATTCCCCGCCTCCTGTCGTTTCCGTGGTTATCAAAATCGACCATCCGGTTCCCGGGTATATTGGTAATTTCCAGGTCGCGGATCTCCCAGTATTGCTGGTTGCGCAACAAAACAGCCTGGAAAGTCCGATATTCCTCAAAATAGACTGGATCAGCCTCTCCTCCATGTATGCACGGCAATTTCTCCCCACCATACTTTGAGATAACGATGGGCTGTTCTTCTGTTCCGGAACCCTGAGGAAAAAGCATTCCAAACCATTGCTGTCCGGAGCGGAACAGGATGGAATCACCGGGCTTAAAAACCGATTGATTGACCTGCCTTAACGTTTGCCATGCATAATCCGGAGAAAGTCCGCTGTTGTAGTCATTTCCCGTAAAAGCATCGACAAAGTAAGTCCGTCCGGAAACAGACAAAGTAAACAAACAAACAACAATACATATTAAAAACGGTATTTTTTTTGTTTTACCGGTCATAAGCAGGTCTGATTTGTTTCACAAAGATAATGATCTAATGCAAAAGGAACGCTTTTATGACAGGAATCTGACGATCATAGTTCTAAGCAATTACAGGAACATTCAAATTTACCGATGGACGACTTGAAATTTTGACTAATTTTGTGTTCATTTTCTGAAACCCGATCAATTCATCAAAATCATTAGTTCGCTTTGGAACCTTTAAACGAAAAAGAAGCCATCATTATAAAAGGGGCAAGGGTCAATAATCTGAAAAATATAGATGTGACCATTCCCCGGGATCAATTCATTGTCATTACCGGATTAAGCGGTTCTGGGAAATCATCATTGGCTTATGATACCATATATGCGGAAGGACAACGTCGTTATGTGGAAAGCCTATCATCGTATGCGCGCCAGTTTCTGGGCCGCATCCATAAACCCGAAGTAGATTTTATCCGTGGAATACCGCCGGCCATTGCCATCGAACAAAAAGTAAATACGCGCAATCCACGTTCAACAGTAGGAACTTCCACTGAGATCTATGATTACCTCAAACTGCTTTTTGCACGCATAGGCATCACCTATTCGCCCCTGTCAGGGGAAGTGGTCCGGAAAGATTCGGTAACAGATGTCGTCAATTATATCTTATCCCTCCCGGAAGGAACCAATGCGCTTATTCTCTATCCCTTCAATGAACAGCAGAAAAAGAACTTCGGTGCATACCGGGAAATACTGTTGTCGCAGGGAAGCAGCCGTATTGAGATCAACGGAGAGATCAAACGGCTGGAGGAAGTCCCGGTAAAGGACAAATTTTCTGAAAAAGACGAAGTAAATCTGGTCATCGACAGGATACGCGTAGCATATGATGAAGAGTCTTCCGCACGTTACGCCGACTCTATTCAAACTGCTTTTAATGAAGGAGACGGGCGTTGTATCATCAGGACCATGGATGAAAAGAATGTCGCGAAAGAATTCTCCAATCGTTTTGAGCGCGACGGTATCCTTTTCGACGAGCCCAATGAACATATGTTCAGCTTTAACAGTCCTTATGGGGCCTGCCCCAAATGCGAAGGGTACGGAAAAGTCATCGGTATCGACGAAGACCTGGTGGTTCCGGATAAAAGCCTGTCCATCTATCAGGATGCCGTGGCTAGTTGGAGAGGAGAAAGCATGAGTGCATGGAAGAACAAGTTGATTTATATCGCCGATAAAATCAATTTCCCCATCCATAAACCTTACAATGAGTTGACGGAAAAACAACTCGACATATTGTGGCACGGCACACGTAATTTCAGCGGCATCGATGGGTTTTTCAAATACCTGGATGAAAATAAATACAAGATACAATACCGTGTAATGACTGCCCGTTACAGCGGGAAAACGACCTGCCCGGAATGTAAAGGCGGCCGGTTACGAAAAGAATCCACATACGTAAAGATCAACGGAAAAACCATCAATGAACTGGTGTTACTACCGTTAGACGAACTACATACCTGGTTCGCAACTCTTCAGCTGAATGATTATGAACAACAGGTCGCACAGCGGATCCTTACGGAGATCATTAACCGGTTGGACTACCTGACTCAGGTAGGATTGAGTTACCTGACGCTTAACCGGCTATCTTCCACCTTGTCGGGGGGAGAAGCGCAACGCATCAATCTGGCAACCTCACTGGGCAGCAGCCTGGTGGGATCGCTTTATATACTGGACGAACCCAGCATCGGATTACATCCGAGAGACACTACCCAGCTGATAGGAGTATTAAGAAAACTTCAGGCACTGGGAAATACCGTGCTGGTTGTGGAACATGATGAAGAGATCATGCGTGCCGCCGACCGTATTATCGATATAGGACCACTGGCAGGCCGCCTGGGAGGCGAAATCGTCTTTGAAGGTACTTCCGAAGAATTGGAGCACTCGAAGAACAGTCTGACCGCAGATTATCTGACAGGCCGGGAACAGATCGCACTTCCTGCCCAACGCCGTAAATGGAACAGTTATATAGAGCTTTCAGGCGCCCGGGCCAACAACCTGAAAAATGTCACGGCACGCTTTCCTTTAAATGTATTGTGTGTGGTGACGGGGGTCAGCGGATCGGGCAAGTCAACGCTGGTCCGTGATATCCTGTATGCGGCACTCGGAAGACGCATCAATGGGGTAAGCGAAGAACGGGCCGGAGCTTTTGACAAGATCACCGGGGATATCGCAAAACTGAAATCCATTGAATTTGTGGACCAAAATCCGATCGGGCGGTCAACCCGGTCAAATCCGGTCACCTATAGCAAAGCTTATGACGATATCCGGAAATTATTTTCCGAACAGCCTCAAGCCAAATATAACGATCTGAAGCCGGCCCACTTTTCATTCAATGTAGAAGGAGGACGTTGTGAAGAATGTCAGGGAGAAGGTGAAATCACCGTTGAGATGCAATTCATGGCAGATGTGAAACTGGAATGCGAAGCCTGCCATGGCAAAAAATTCAAAGAAGATGTACTGGAGGTCACTTATCAGGGTAAAAACATCTATGACGTGCTGGAACTTACCGTAGACGAAGCAATAGAATTCTTCGGAAATAAAAAATCCACCCCTGAAAAAAAGATCGTGGAAAAGCTAAAGCCATTGTCTGATGTGGGACTCGGATATGTAAAGCTGGGACAATCGTCAAGTACATTAAGCGGTGGTGAAAGTCAGCGTATCAAACTGGCGTCTTTCATTTCCCGGGAAAATAGCGAACTCCCGACACTTTTTATTTTTGACGAACCAACCACGGGACTGCATTTTCACGATATCCGGAAGTTACTGGATGCATTCAATATGTTGATCGAGAATGGACACAGCGTATTGGTGATCGAACACAATCCGGATGTGATCAAATGTGCCGACTGGGTCATTGACCTGGGACCGGAAGGAGGAAAAGGCGGAGGAACCATTATCTGCGAAGGGACTCCGGAAAAGATCGTATCATGCGACAAATCTTACACAGGTCAGTACCTGAAAGGAAAAATTTAATGTATAGCAATGTATCTCAACACCTGTCATCGATTTTCAGGAAAAGAATTATCTTTGCGCACATTTAGAAGAAGTAATATCTTTACATGGATCATATCAGGAATTTTTGTATTATCGCCCATATCGATCATGGGAAAAGCACATTAGCAGATCGATTATTACAGGCAACCAATACCGTTGCCGAACGTGATTTTCAGGACCAGATACTGGACAATATGGATCTGGAACGTGAACGCGGCATCACCATTAAAAGCCATGCCATCCAGATGGATTACGTGCATGATGGGAAAAAATATACTTTGAACCTGATCGATACCCCCGGCCATGTCGACTTTTCGTATGAGGTCTCCCGGTCTATCGCTGCCTGTGAGGGTGCACTTCTGATCGTCGATGCCACACAGGGTATCCAGGCCCAGACAATTTCCAATCTTTATAAAGCTATTGAATACAACCTGGAAATTATCCCTGTCTTGAATAAAATGGATATGGCCGCAGCCATGCCTGATATTGTAAAAGACCAGATTGTCGATCTTCTCGGTTGTGACCGTGACGATATCATCGAGGCCAGTGGAAAAACGGGATTAGGCGTGGAAACAATCCTTGACCGCATCATCCATGTAGTTCCGCCACCGAAAGGAGATCCGGAAGCCCCGCTCCAGGCGCTTATTTTCGACTCTGTATTCAATTCTTTCCGTGGAATCATTGCTTATTTCAAAATTGTCAACGGAAGCATCTCATCCGGAGATCATGTTAAATTTTTCAATACCGGCAAAGAATATGACGCGGATGAAATCGGCGTCATGCGAATAAAACTGGAGCCGCGTGAGACTTTGAATACCGGGGATGTGGGTTATATCATTTCCGGCATAAAGGCAGCACGTGAAGTGAAAGTCGGGGATACCATCACGCATGTGGACAGACCGAGCCAAAGCGCTATTGCCGGGTTTGAAGAAGTAAAACCTATGGTGTTTGCCGGTATTTATCCGGTAGATGCCAGCGATTACGAGGAACTACGGGCATCCATTGAAAAACTGCAGTTGAACGATGCATCCCTTACCTTCGTTCCGGAATCATCTGCAGCCCTTGGTTTTGGTTTCCGTTGTGGATTCCTCGGTCTCCTGCATATGGAGATAATACAGGAACGGCTCGACCGTGAATTTGACATGGATGTAATCACTACCGTTCCAAACGTATCCTATAAAGTATATACCAATAAAGACGAAATACTTGAAGTGCATAATCCTTCCGGACTTCCTCCGGTCACGCATATCGACCGTATCGAAGAACCTTATATTAAAGCACAGGTAATTACCCAGGCTGAATTTCTGGGCACGATCATGAAGTTATGCCTGGACAAACGGGGTACGCTTAAAAATCAGGTATTTCTGACCACTGACAGGGTCGAGTTGAATTTTGAAATGCCGCTGGCAGAAATAGTATTCGACTTTTATGACCGGTTAAAAAGTATTTCAAAAGGCTATGCTTCTTTTGATTATTATACCTCCGGTTATCAGCAGGCCGATCTCGTAAAGCTGGATATCCTGTTGAACGGAGAAAGTGTAGATGCTTTGTCCGCACTGATACACAGGGGCAATGCCTATGATTTTGGCCGCCGGATCTGCGAAAAGCTGAAAGAGCTCATACCCCGTCAACAGTTTGATATTGCCATACAGGCTGCTATAGGGGCGAAAATCATAGCAAGGGAAACCATAAAAGCTGTCCGTAAGGATGTTACAGCTAAGTGTTATGGTGGGGATATTTCGCGTAAACGAAAATTACTTGAAAAACAGAAAAAAGGTAAAAAGCGTATGCGGCAAATCGGAAATGTAGAAGTACCTCAATCTGCATTTTTGGCAGTCCTGAAATTAAATGACTAAATGTCATTCGTGGAAATGATAAGAAAAATCAAAAACCATGAACGATTATAGAAATCTTTCTATAACTTTGTCGTGCCTACATAATAAAAGCGTTGATAAGTAGTTATTTATTATTATATAGGTCAACATTGATCAAGGTGAATGATAAAAGTAACTTTCTTATTGGAAGTCACGTATATATCTTAATAAAGTAAATTGGAATAATGAATTCTCGCAATATATTTTTTGTCATACTCACCATATGTTTTATCTCCACACCTTTGAGTTATGGTCAGAAAAATTCAAAGGTAAAAAAAGCATATGAGGAATTTAGTGCCGGCCACTACAGTTCTGCTGCGGATATGCTGAGAAAGGCTTATTCATCAGTCAAAAATAAAGACGAACAGGCCGCGATCTTATTCAAAATAGGGGAATGCTACAGGCTGACCAGCGAACCTTCCCGTGCGGAGTCGTGGTACATCAAGGCCATCAACAAAGGTTACCAGGATCCGATCGTACATCTATACCTGGCTGATGCAAAAAAGATGAACCAGAAATACGCAGAAGCCAAAGAAGAATACGTCAAATATAAAGAAAAAGCACCCAATGACAGGCGGGCCGACGACGGTATCAAATCTACCGAACTGGCAATTACCTGGATGGAGACCGGGAACGGTTACCAGGTGGAAAATATGAAATTCTTTAATTCACGCCAGAGTGATTATTGCCCTGCATATGCTTCCGATGATTATACCACCGTATATTTTACATCGTCACGCGATGCTGCAACAGGTAAGAATGTTAATGCCGTAACCGGAGAAAGCTTTTCCGATATTTTTGTTTCTAAACTCGACCGGAAAAATGTCTGGAGCCAGCCGGTGCCTATCGATGGAGATGTCAATACCGAAGTAGATGAAGGTATTTGTTCATTTACCCCGGATTTCCGGACCATGTATTTTACCCGTTGCCGGTCTGCCAAAAATAAAGCATGGGGCTGCCAGATTGTCACAGCACAGCTGGTAAATGGCAGATGGACCAAAGAGAAAGCGATCGACATTGCCAATGACAGTGTAGTCATAGCCCATCCGGCTATTTCTCCGGATGAACTGACCTTATATTTTGTTACAGATATGCCTGGTGGACAAGGCGGTAAAGACATCTGGAAAGTGACACGTTCTAATTCCGGTGACAATTGGGGTACTCCTGAAAACCTGGGTCCTACTATCAATACTCCGGGCGATGAAATGTTCCCCTATGTTCATGCCGACGGGACCCTTTATTTCTCATCCAACGGCCATATAGGCCTGGGTGGACTGGATATATTCAAAGCCAGGAATGATGAAGGACAATGGATAGTAGAGAATCTGGGCTATCCGATCAATTCCCCTTCAGATGATTTTGGTATTACTTTCCAGGCTGAATCGGAACAGGGATTCTTCTCTTCGAATCGTACATCCCGCGGTGATGATGATATTTTCGTATTCTCCCTTCCTCCGCTTGCCTTCAACCTGACAGGCGTTGTGGTGGATGAAAAAACAAATGCCGTATTACCTGAATCTACCGTAAAAATTATCAGTAGCGACGGTATTACCAATGAAATGCCGACAGGAGCAGACGGTACATTCAAAATAACATTGAAACCCAATGTCGATTATGTCTTTATTGCTTCAAAGAAAGGGTATCTTAATGGTAAAGAACGTGAAACGACAAAGGGATTGGAACGCAGCAAAGATTTCCGTATCACCATTCCATTGTCTTCGATTGCTAACCCAATTGAATTGACCAACATATTCTATGATTTCGCCAAATGGGATCTTCGTCCCGAATCCATGGTCGCTTTGGATAGGTTAGTAGAAACATTAAATGACAATCCACATATTACCATAGAATTAGGATCGCACACCGACTCTCGTGGTACCATAGCAGATAATGAAGTATTGTCACAACGACGTGCACAATCAGTGGTAGATTACCTCATCCAGAAAGACATAGCTTCTGACCGCCTTACAGCAAAAGGATATGGGGAAGAACATCCTAAGGTGGTAGATGATGAGTTGGCGAAACAATATCCATTCCTGCCTAAAGGAACCCGGTTAACCGAAGAGTTTATCAATTCGCTGACCGATAATAATCAACAGGAAATTGCGCATCAGATCAACCGGCGCACTGAATTTAGAGTACTTCGTACGGATTATAATGAATAAAAAGATGAAATATATTTTTAACTATTTTTAAGAATTATATAAAACGCCTCAATTTTTATGGCATAATTTTTGTTCTTAATATAATAGTTTCATAGTAGCAGTAGTTTTTCTCATAAGTTAGTAGTTGTAAATGTTAGTAATTGAAAAGAGCCGTTCGGGAGAACCGCTCTTTTTTCGTTATATCAGCCTTGTATGTGGGGATTGCTACATTCATACCCCGGATATCAGGAATACTATTTATGTTTTTTCTTTAGTAACTTTTTGGCAGAAACAGCCGCTCCGATAATCCCGGCCTCGTTAAACAGGTCGGCAGGTACTATTTTGGCACGGGATTCAAACGGGATACCGTTTTTCGCTAATTTCTTGGCCAGCCCGCCTCCAATAATAACCAGGTCCGGCCAAAACATTTCTTCAATATAATCAATATATGTTTTAAGCCGTAGCATCCATTCATCCCAGCTCAATTCAAATTTCTTCCGGGCTGCATCGGAAGCCCATTTTTCAGCATCTTCAATCCCTCCGGGCAAGCAAATGTGTCCCCATTCGCAATTCGGAACAAGTTTGCCTTTGGTAAAAAGGGAACATCCTATGCCGGTACCTACGGTCAACATGATCACGACCCCTTTATTTTTCTTTCCGGCACCATATTGCATTTCAGCCATTCCGGCAGCATCAGCATCATTTACAGTAATGCATTTATTATCGGTCCGCTTTTCTATCAACTTTTCAAGGTTCACATCCAGCCAGCCATCATCGATATTGGCCGCGGTTTTGACTATCCCATGCTGCATCACACCCGGAAAGCCGATGCCGATAGGCCCGTTCCATTTCAATTTCTTTGCAATATTCCTGATCACACCCACCACTGCTTCAGGAGTAGATGGATCCGGAGTTGGAAGCCGGTACTTTTCAGTAGTCATTTCCCCTGTTTTAACGTTCACTATAGCACCTTTAATGCCGGAACCTCCAATATCAATACCCAATATAAACTTCGATTTCATAGGATTATTTTTTAGGTTGTATGTTTTATATGATTCAATTATCCTGTTTGATAGAACAAACTTACACTTTTTTTTAAAATAATCATTTTCGAAGTGATCATTCCTGAAATTTTGTTATTCAATCCGGACAATGCGGTTTGGTAAGGTAAAAAGTCTCCGATTTAAGAAAAAGATTATCGCTTTAATTTGTTTTTTATATCAACATTTTTATTACCTTTGCCGCCTCAAAAAGTATATTTTAATAAAAATGGAATCAATCACATTAAAAGCCTCTTTGCGTAAAGAGACCGGAAAAAAATCGTCAAAAGCAATCAGAACAAAGGAATCAGTTCCATGTGTTTTATACGGAGGAAAGGAAAACGTTAATTTTTATGTTGCCGAAGGAGACTTTCGTGGATTGGTTTATACGCCTACAGTATACCTGATCAATCTGGATGTGGATGGAAAAGTCCATAATGTTGTCATCAAGGATTTACAATTTCATCCGGTAACGGACAAATTGTTACACGCCGATTTTTATGAGGTATCAGAAGATAAGCCTCTGGTTATTGAAGTTCCTGTTAAAATCACCGGTTCTTCCATGGGTGTACGTGAAGGGGGAAAATTAGTGGTGGAAAAAAGGAAAATAGCCGTAAAAGGTTTGGTCAAGGATATTCCTGCAGAGATTGCAATTGATATCACAGAATTGGGTATCGGAAAAGCGATCCGCGCCGGGGAAATTGAAGCCAAAAAAATTGAGGTTGTCGTACCCAAAGACACTCCTGTTGTATCTATTCGCACAACCAGAGCAGCGGCAGCAGCGGCAGCAGAAGCTGCTAAACAATAATGATTTAATTGATCAATCATATAAGAAGAACCCCGGAGTCTGATATAGGCTCCGGGGTTCTTCTTATATGATTTGCTCTTAAGTGAATTTTCTTCTTCAATTATTGGAGAATCAGGATTCTCCCGACCTTTATTCGTCCTGCGATCAAGGTCTCCTTCCAGTGGATTGGCCTTTCATTTTCTGGAATTCATACCTCCGGTTGTAACGGAAGAAACGTTCGCTTTGTCCGAAAGTAATCGTCACCATTAACTCATGGGAACCATAAGAATATTTCCGGATACTGCTTAGAGTATGGTCAAAAGCATAACCGAAATGATATTGTTTATACCGGGCCCCGAATAAAAGGCTTACCCCGCCAATATTACCGCCTCCGCCCGTACGATAAGAAAAACCACCCCAGAACTGGTCATAATAATAACCCATGACATTGATATCCAATTGTCCGATACCATGTTCATTCATTTTCCCCTGTAAAGTGGGCATGATATTCCATTCCGGATTCAATTCGAAGATATACCCTCCCATCAAAAGATATTGCCGCTCAATACGGTAGTTTGAACTATTACGTCCGCCAAACATGAGAAATGATTGAAACAGGTTGGATACGGACAGACCAACATAATAATCACGGGTCGTATAGTGTATCCCAAATGAAGCATCGGGAACAAAACTATTTAATTTTGATGCATTGAGGAACATATCATCATCTTCCGTCTCTATTTTACCTCTGTCGATATATAATTGGAACAGGTTAGCTGACAACCCTAATGAAAGTTGTCCGAAACGATCTTCCAGATGGTAAGCATAAGTAAACTGTGCACCTGTTGTACGGATAGGACCTCTTATATCGTTGAACAGGGCTACTCCTACCCCTATATTTTCCGGAGAAAAGAAACCGGAAGTCCCACGCCTGCTCCTGCTTCCAAAAAGGCCTTGACGGGGTAAGCGGGCTTGTCCTGTTAAGGTTTGATTGGTAGGTGAAGCTGAGAAACCGGTCCACTGGTCTTTGATAACCACTCCGACCGATGAAAAGCCATCACTGCCTGCTGCTGCCGGATTCAACAGGAAGCGGTTGAAAAGATATTGTGTAAAAGGCTGGGATTGCTGAGCATTGACTGTAATACAGGACAACAAAACAATAACCGTAGCACTGACAATATAGGTATATATTTTTCTTGAACTCATACTTTCTTTACCGGATAATGGAGATTGTCCCGAGTAGAGGCCTGCTTGATTTTCCATCATTCAAATTAATGACATAATAATATGCCTCCATAGGAAGAACATTACCATTGGTATCACGACCATCCCATGGTTGGGGATAACCTCTGGCCGAAGTAAATACTTTTCTCCCCCAACGGTCGAAAACCTCCACTACCGCATTTGGATACTCACTTAACACCTTTATTTCCCATACATCATTATCTCCGTCCCCATTGGGAGTAAAAGTATTAGGAATCCTAAACAACACCGGCTCCGGTGCTTCTTCGCATGCCAGCACAACCACAGTATCCGATGCCGTACATCCGTCCAGGTCAGCCCGAACCCAATATACTATATTTTCCTTTGTGTCATGTCCTGAAATATCAATAAAAGAAGAGGTACCTGTTTGTCCGGTAGACCAGGTATAAACTGTCCCTTGTGGATTGCGGTTAGGATTAAGGGCATGTAGCCGGAATTCCGGTGTACAGACCATGGTATCTTTTCCTAATGCAACTGTAGGGGTTGGACTTTCAATAACCGTAATAAAATTAGTGATCAAACAACCATTCCAGTCAATTGTCTTTAATTCGTAAGTTCCTGCCTTGGTAATGGTATTATTAATAATGGTATAATCTGCCCATTGATATGCCTGGAAATCTGACTCATTAAACATTATTTCGACTGCGTTTCCATTACATATGGTATATCTGTCCTGGGAAAAAACAGCTTCGGTCCCTACAACGGCTACATCCAGATAGGCCCAATCACCGGCACAACCTGTATCCGTTATTTCCTGAACACCTAACTGATAAGTCCCCCTGTTAAAGCCCCACTGGACAACAATTGAATCAGAATAGGCCTGAAGCAACTGCCCGGCATTACCAGGAACGGTATAGTCGAATACAGTATTTAAACCGACTATTCCCGGATCGCGTGTAGCTTTAAACACGGATTTACTTCCCACGCACACCTTAGTATCCTGCGAATAACCAGAATGTAAGATAGTAGAAAATACCGCTATCAGAAATAATATGTATGAATGTTTGATCAACGTAAACCTTCCTTTGTTCTATTCTTTTATATAAACCTAAGCCCTGCGTTGAAATCCGTCACAGAGCTTAGGATATATATTTCCTGAAAATGAAAGACTAACTAAGATATTTACATATTCCTAACATGTTGCAATTTCTTGGTTGCCGGCTGAGGAGCGACAATCAAAGTGAATTCGCCACTAGGGATATCTGTTCCTGCAACTGCAGCAATTTCAGTCGGATTCAATGCCTTACGGGATATTCTATCCGTCAGTTTGGTAATGGTAACTTTATACAGGCCGGCCTGAGTTACATCAACAGGCATTGAATAATTGCCCGCTTTACTTGCTGATGTACCGATTGTTGCATTTTTAGTGGAAGAAGTAGCGCCACTACCGTCAAAATTAGAGAAAGCAAGGGTATATTCTACTTCCCATGCACCAAAACCGGTTAATGCGATGTTATCAATATTAACACTGGTCATTGAAGATGAATAACAGGTGGCTGCCTGAGCCGGAGTGGGCCAGGCTAAAGTCGGTTTGGCTACTATGGTGATATTAGCCAAAGTATCTGCTGCTTCACAAAGGGCAGTACCATTAAATACCGTACGAACATTAGCCCTTAACTTGTAAGTACCGGGAGAAGTGGGCATCTTAACGCTTATCTCATTATTGGTATAATAACCCGAACCCGCAGTAGCTTCAGTGAGCGTGGCTCCGGCTAAATCCAGAATTGTCCAGTTTTGATTCACACCACTCGCATTTTCAAACAACCATTTGTATTGATAAACCAATCCTGTTACAGCTGTCTGTGCCTGTGTCTTATATGGCATACGGCTACCCACTGTCACAGAGTCGATACTTTCACCACCGGTGCTGGTAAAGTCCGTATAATTAGGTGCCTGGGCAAAAGCTCCTGAAGACAACAGGGCTATGGCTGAGACCAAAATACCCGTTTTAAAAATATTTATCGCTTTCATTTTCTTTATTTTATTGAAGGTTATTTTTTCGGTATATGATTATATTATGGATTCAGATTCGGTATATGATAGATCGGACCGGTTTGTGCAGGTTTGATCAGGTTATATACAAATTGGTTGGCTCCGCTGGTAATGACGCCCGCCACACTGGATTTCCTGGATACACGGTCTGTAATAGATGTAATGACAACAGTATATGCGCCATAATCTTCGAATTCCAATACGAAACTACCTCCTGCTGCCATATTGACTGAAGCAGTATATGGTGTAGCAGCTCCTCCATCTTTGGATAATGTATATCCGACAATTACCTGGCTGGAACTGGAAGTGGCCGTTACATCAAAAGTATAGGAAGCCTTATTGGAAGAAGTTACGCCCGGTACACACTGGGTAAATGAATATTGGGAACTTACCTGGTCAAAGCCGATTACCGGTTTAGCTATGACAGCCACCGGTATTTTCGTAGGAGTGCCTTCACACACCGTACCACCTGATGTTGGTTTCTCACGGACGATCAAAGTATCTATGGCAGGATTCGCACCCCATGTCACTGCTGATATATGGGTAGTGCTCCCGTCTGTTGTACCCACTGCAGGTGTTTTCACAGACCACTCAAATGTTGATGTTAATTTAGTGACATCCACAGGATCAATGATATTTCCCGATCCGTCATAAAAATTGGAGTTAAACGCCCGGTCAGGCAACACAAAATATTTCATGGTAGAAGTTACTGTCACCGAGTCACGTTCCTCTTGAGGAAGATCCGGACCTCCAGAACTATTATATCCATGCTGGTAATGGGCCTTACCATCGATCTGGACATTTGTCGGATTGGTTTGTGCATAAGTACTTCCCGCAACAAAGAGGAATATGGCAACAATACAATAAGTCAATATATTTTTCATGGTTTAGATATTATGTTCTATATTAATGATACATTCTATATGATAGGTTATAACAGGCTATCTGTTTTTATAAAAAAGGATATATCACACTCCAAATATCGTGTAATACAATCCTGATAAATACGGGGGAATGAGGCATTGATCAACTCCATGGGCTTTTTATTTATTCGTTTTTTACCTTACTAGCTTATACGCTAAATTTTAATTCAGGTTACATTTTTGGAAAAAAAGGTGGAAACTCATTCAGCCGATTTCCAGACAAAAACGCTAGATCCATATTCAAAAACGACAATTTCATCGCACAAATTTGCATCTTTTTCCTTATTAACCGGAACAAGAACCTGAATTGGCTATAGCCCAATTAAAAAGAGAGGGCTATCATTTCGGATAGCCCTCTCCTATAGGTATAAAATAAGTTGGATTGATTTATCTAAAGCTTTCCTTATCACCGAACATTTTAAACTTAACAACATCGGGACATGGTATGGAACCCCTTCTGTTTGACTTGTTTCCTTCATTAAAGGAGAATGAAACGGTTATTTCATGGGAACCACCTGTAGCCGGTCCTAAATTAGATACGGTAAAATCATAACTATATCCAATGGCAATATTATTAAAGGCGACACCGACAGTGAAGATGAGGGCATCATAAGACGGATGGTCCTTACTGGGTAATCCCCTCCATCCGACACCCAGCAATAACGGCGCACGATACCAGTTGGCGCCAATATCGAGCTGGTAGTAACCCTCGGACATCTTGAACATATAATTCATAGAAATCACTTCAGGTGTTCTACCGACATTGTTCCTTAACCCGAAATTGATACCTCCGAATTGGGACCATTGGATAGGAATACGAGACTCATCCCGGCGGGTGGTCGACGCATTGGGACGCAATAAATGGTCGGCAGTAAGACCGAACCACATTCTCCGGTTATAAAGCACCACAGATGATCCGGCATCAAAGTAATAATAAGGTTTGGTATCCTGTTCCACACTGGAAGAACTCGTACCTGTCTCGGATATCTGATCGGGAAAAATTGTACTTGAATACTTAATACTGCGTTGAGAATAAGAAAATGATATCCCCGGGCGGATCCGCCAATCATCATTGATATTAAAACGGTAGGAATACAAACCCTTGATTTGGGTCATTCCATATTTGGCGGAGCCCATAACATCCCTCAGAAAGACCAATCCGATGCCACTGTTGATGGCATAGAAATTATGGTCTATCCCTACCGAATAGGTCAAAAATGAACCCGGTAGTTTTGCCCATTGGTCCCGGTAACTGACAAAGGCTCTTGAACCCAATGAATTTCCGGCAAAAGAGGGTGCGATAAGCAACGGGCTGGCATAATATTGCGAGAACTGTG
Organism: Bacteroidales bacterium; assembly: GCA_031275285.1. Lineage (NCBI taxonomy): Bacteria > Pseudomonadati > Bacteroidota > Bacteroidia > Bacteroidales > Bacteroidales bacterium. The sequence goes on from JAISOY010000186.1 coordinate 26,236, forward strand.
CATCCTGCGCAGATATCGGCAAACCCATGGAAACCACTATCACTAAAGTAAATATATAAAATCTTATCATCACAATCTAATAACTATCTTTCTCCTTTTACGAAATATATGGTTAGGAAGTTACATATTTGTGCATCATTATCTCAACAACAAGACATCACCCATTTTAGAGAAAGTCTGGCCTGTTTCGAATACACCCTCGATCTTATAAACATATACACCTTCCTGACATAGCTGGCCTTTGAAATATCCATTCCATCCCCTGGTCGGGTCTTTCGTTTCGAAAATCAATTGTCCCCAACGATTATAGATGGTCAGATGGTACGAACGGGTCGGACTCAACACCGGAGGATAGAACAACCAGTTCTGGTAACCACGGTCGCTGATCTGGTCGCTGGGCTCTCCGTCTGTTTTTGGCTTAAAGGTATTCGGGAAGATCACATCGCCCGCATTTTCCAGTTCTACAGCGCCCGGAATGGTCAGGGTAGTGACGCATTGTGGATCGGTATATGTCCCTGTAGTCAGGGTAATATCATAGCTTCCTGCTTTCCGGTAAATATGGTCAGGATTCATGGTCGTATCGATAGCCGATCCGTCACCCCAATCCCAACGATACCATATATCATATGGCTGTCCGAGACTATTCTGAGCCGTCGTATAATTAAAGGCACGAAGCGTCTGTCCTACCCACAGGAAGTCAGGTTTGACCTCGAAGGCAGCCCTTGGTACGGGATGCACCACTACCTGCTGTGTCGTGACACTTGGGAAGGCAGCATCACCGGTAACTGTAAGCGTTACGGTATATGTCCCTGCATCCTGGTAGGTATGTACCGGATTTTCCAGGCTCGATGTGGAGCCATCACCGAATGACCAGTTATATACCTTACCGTTCCGTGAATTATTTTTAAACTGAACCTCATACGGCATACAGGCGGGAGGCACCGAATCAAACCTTGCCACAGGAACAGGCGCATCTATCTCTACCACCATTGTCTTGGAATTGGGGCATTCGTCGTTCCAGGTGCTTACATTCTGCGTGATCTCATATTTGCCCCATGCATTGATGTGTACCGGGGAAGGATCGGGCAGGCTGGAAATAACACTGGGTGTTCCCGAACCTTGTTCTGCCAACGTCCAGCTATACCTCAGATTATTTTTATCAGCTGCCGGGATCTGGTTGGTGATGGTAATCGGCGCATCAGGATAGAACTGGAAGGATGGTGTAGCCACAAAATCAGCTACCGGTTTTCCGTATACCACGATCTCTTTGGTTACACTATCAGTACAGGTTCCCGACCACACTTTCAGCTCAACCTGATAAACTGCTGTATTAGACATACTTTGATTATCAAACGTATGGATCGGGTTGATCTGTGATGAAAGCACATTGTCGCCAAAATTCCAGATCACATTACCGTCGCCATAACCCCTAGAGCCATTCGTGAATTTCACCTCAAGCGGAGCGCAACCTATGGTATCCCCAACCGTCACGAAATCCGCCCTCACAAATGGGAACACGGTAATGCCTGTCGAAGTGGAGGCCGTACAACCCCATACATTCTCAGCAATCAACTCCGGATGTACCAGCGTATTTGAAGCCTGGGTGTTCGAATAAATATGTTTGGTCAAGGTACTCACCGCATAGGTAGTATCAGCCGAAACATCCCCGTACTCATAGACATACATCATACCGGTAGCCGGATTGAGATATGACTTGTTGGTAAAGATAACTTCCAGTGGCTGGCATCCCTGGTTCACGGAAATATCAAAATCGACATGCGGTTCCGGATACAAAGTAAAAGGATGGGTAACCGTATCCCTGCACCACTGGTTGGATGCGGTCAGCAATACTTTCAGATACTGAGGATTACTATTGCTCGGATTTACATAACGATTGCTGGGCAACGGACCTGTCTGGGTCGGATAACCAGGACCAAAATTCCAGAGGTACTGGTTGGCACCCGTTGACTGATTGGCAAAACGGGCATCTACCGGGGAACAACCATCCGGCGGACCGTCGAACTCAGCTATTACTTCCGGACCGACGGAGATGTAGGTACTCGATGAATTCTCACAAACATGCCAGCCAAAAGTATTGGATGAAGTGAGCGTCACCAGATGGTTATTCATCCGGCTTCCCGAAGTATTACTATACTTGTAATAAAACGGATTGGTATCATATACATCCTTTTCATATGTATCCCCGAAAGACCAGTTATATTTAGTGGTCAACAGGTTTGACTGGGAAGTATTGGTAAATAACACGGAATCCGGAGGACAGATATAACCCGTTACATTATGGATAAATGTTGCATTCGGAATAGGATACACGGTGATCAGCGTATCTTTGTTCTTATAGCATTTCTCTGCACCTATTCCGTTTTCCGCCTGTAACCACACATGATACACTTTCTTGGCAGAAGGAGAAGGATTGGCAAAAACAAAATTTAACGGATCTACTGTAGCCACACCATAATTCGGATCGCTGGGATTCGAAGAAACAGGCAGGCCATCGGCGGGTTTCGTGGGCATATCCCAATACCAGCGGAAAACCTGCGATCCTCTGGATATATTACGGATACCTGCGCCAAATGGAGCACATCCCGCTGTATCAGCCGTGAAATCTACGGTTAAGACGGGCATCACCTTAATAGTCTTCAGGGAAGTATCCTGACAGCCAAACTCATTGGTCGCCTTAAGGGTCAGCGTCTTAAATTCTGCAAAGAATGTCTCATTATTGAACTGATACAAGGTATCCGCACCCCTGTTAGGTACGCCGTCTACTTCCCATAAATACTGGGTAGCAGCCGTATTAACACCAGTACCCGGAGGAGAACCCGGAGTCCACTGAAGATTGTCGAACCAAAGGCTTTCCGGAGAACAGAGGAAAGCAGGTGCCGGGCTTGTCTTATCTGATGCGTAAAGTGTATATTCAGCTTTAGGTGCAGGACGGACAGTCACCGGTTTGGTAACATCGGCGCTACAAAAGTATTGCTGGGGCGTACCGGAATTATAAACGGCAGTGGCTGTCAATTTAACATTCACTACATCGGATTGGGAATATTTATTCGGAGCAGCTACCCGGCTCTGGAAAACCCACGAAGGATGCGGAACAGTAGCATCTGCAACATTATCTTCGTCAAAATCCCAGGCATAAGACTGGATATTCTGCGCAAAAGAGGTGAATTGCGTCGGGATCCGGGAAGCAGGCGTTACTTCCGACTGATCGCACACTTCAAAAGAATTGGCTGAAAAATCGACCTTCAGTTTAGGATATACAGTTATGGTCCGGCTCAGGGAACCGGAACAGAAATTACCATACCTGTCTTTATTTACCGTACTCAGGGCATTCAGGGTCAATACCCGTTGAATGGCCGTGGGCATATCATTGATATAGGTATGGGGTACCTCTGTATTGAATGGAGCAGGATCATCCGCCGTTAAATCACCCCAGTTAAGGAAGTAAGTGACATTGGCTTCATTGGCGGTATTTTTCGCTTTGATCAGGAAGTCTGCACATCCCTTATCATCAGACAGATCCATAGATGTCACAGGATCCGGATGGACGCGTAATGTCTTTGTCGCAAAGTAACTGAGACATGCGTTGGCCCCGACTTCGGCAATGAAATATTTCGTATCCCCGACAGTACCTGTAGCCCTGTAGGGATTGCCATAGAAAACCATATTGGTGGTAGAATCGGTGTACCAATTGACGCTCTTTCCGGCATCCAGATCAAACATGGTCAAGCCGTTATGGCAATATTCCATAACATCAGAAGCCGGAGCTGCCGGTGTTTTCCTGATTTTCAACGATGTAAAGGTGGTGTCGCTGACACAGTTCTTATCATTGAATACATACACACCATATCTTACATCGGCTTCGTCCAGCGGACCGGTATAATTCAATACCGCAGGCAACGCATTCGGGTGGGTCGTATCATCCGCCACATTGATGGAAGACTGGTTATTTGCCGTATTGATCGGAATATCCGCGCCATCGATCCGGTACCAGCGAATATAATTATCTGTTACACCATCCGTATTTTTACCAATACCGGTGGCCTGCACCAACTTATTCGCCACTGAAGAACAATAGGTCGGACCGGTTAAAGCCGGAGCATTAGGTGTAGGATTCACAGACACAAATACAGTATCCGCATCACTACGGCACCCTCCATCCTCGGCTGTAAGGTAGACGAAGAAATTGGTAGTACCTGTAACGGTCGGGGTAAGCGTACCTCCATCCTTTACAATAAATCTATATGGATACCAATCCAGGGTCGATCCGGGGTCGCCCTGAACCAGGGTAGCGTTCAACTGTACCTGATCCCCTGCACAAATCGTGATGTTCGGACCGGCATCTACAATAGGTTTAGGTACCACGGCGACGTATTGTTTCGCCGGAGGAGCCGTACAACCAAAATTATTGGTTTCCTGCACCGTAATATACCCTTTCCATGGCAAAGCCGGAGTAGGATATTCATAAACCTGAAATGCGCTGTTATCCGGAGAAGGAATGGACGGATGACCGGGTACCGGTGTCGGAAGTTCTTCATAACTCCAACTATATGTAGAGCCCACGGTGGAAGGATTAACATCATACAGTATCCTTGGTTTACTTCCACCGACACAATTATCAGTTGGAGGAGATATTTTGGTATTTGGTATGGGATTGATCTGAACACGCACAAGCTGTGCTGCTGAGTTATTAGAACAAACTTTTGCCGGATTAACCTGGAAAGAAAGCTGTGGAAGAACGCTGATAGTCACGTTTTTTTGCGAACCACCCCACATGGTATTGGGTGGAAAATAATCACTACGCCGTGTCGTATCGCCTACAAAAGCAGGAAGGTTACCTGTTCCGTTGGTCGGGAAATTATTGAATACCGGTGATGTAGCCAACGGCAAAGACTGCATTTCGTTAAAATATCCGGTTTCAACTCTCCATATATAATCATAGGTATAGGTATTGCCACCGGGATTATCAGTCTGTACGCTAAAAGCAGCCGGATTGATCGGATCTCCCGCACATGCGGTCATATTGGCATAAGGTGTCAGCTGTGGTACCGGAGCAACCATCATCGTGAACGTTTTGGGATCACTGTAACATCCGTCTTTTAACGACTTCACCGTATAAGTAGCCGTTAAGGTCGTCAATGTGGCATTTACCGTATTAAAACCGGGCACGGCGGAACCGATATTATTGGTTTCATATTGATAGGGTAACCCGATCCTGTCCCCACTGGGGGTCCACTCATACGATATACCTGTGAAACTACTGCTGAATGTCGATGTAGCTGTCAACTCACTGGTACAGTAAATCTGATCTGCAGGAACAGTAACATCCGGGGTCGGCTTAATGATGACCTTAAATTTAACGGTATCTCCCTGGCATCCGTTTACTTTGGCCGATGCCTCGAACTGACCGGTCAGGTTACCAGGCCCTGCATTTTCTTTAGTGGTGAAACTCGGAATATTCCCTGTTCCCGTAAGATTTAAAGGAGTAGTGGAATTACCACCGGAAATACCGGCATTATCCAATATCCATTTAATATCTCCCGATGGGGTATTCGGCAGGTTATCTGTCTTTATCTGGATGCCCGGCACCGTTATTTCCGGACACTCCCGTAGATCCTGGATCACCGACATCTTAGGCGCAGGCTTTAAAGTATACGGTATATATAATGTATTTACCGAGGAACAGAACTGACCCGATACGGGAGATTTATCCGATGATACGGCGGTCACTTCAACTGTAGCCACCTTGTTCGAAGAAGTATAATTCTTGTTCTTCCCGGCGGTAAATGCAGGGATATTTCCTGTCTGCGGGGTGGTCGGAAGGCCGACATCCACACTGGTGTTCCAGTTATAGGTAACCGTTACTCCTGGCTTGGTGATCTGGGAGGAGAAATTAATGCCACCAACTGATTCCCCGGGACAGAACGGTGCCGGAGTCGTTACCGGATTAATTTTAGGAGAAGGATATATCGTATAGGTGAATGTAGCCGGAGTGGTATTCACACAACCGTACTGGGTCGTTGCGACTACCTGTACGGTAGCCACCCAATCATCCGGAGAATCATTGGTCCTGGGCGGGAAAGAAGGAATATCCCCTAAACCGCTGCCTGTTTTTCCTACATCATCACCGGTAAAGGTCCACTGAATCTGACTGATCTGTGCTGCCGGTATATTACTGCTGGAAAGCGTCACAGCATCAAAGACCTCCGACGTGGTAGAACAGAGCGCCTGGTTATTGATGGCTGAGATCAATGGTGTGGAGTGTGCAGTTAAGGTCACATCTGTCGGATTACCGTCACAGCCGTTCAACTTCGGAACCACCCTGACCACCATAGCCATATCAGATCCGGTAGTATTGACAGGTATTTCTATAGCGGTAACGCTGGAAGCACCTATTGTATGATTAAAGTTGTCCCCACTGGTGGTAAACGCATAAGAAGGAACATAAGCATATTCCGGAACAGGAACAATACTGTTGAAATAAGTACCCGGCGCATTGGCTCCGCAAAGCTCCTGGGAAGGGATCGACTTAATGATCGGACGGGGCTTCAATGTAACCGTGAATGATTCGGTAGCCACACAACCTTCCGCCGTAGACTTAACGGTCACGGTACCCACGCGATTGGTAGCACCGTTATTATCAGCCGTAGTGAATACGCTGGTAGTATATTCTTCGGGACTGACCGATCCCGGAACCAGAATAGCCGGACGGTCGGTGCCGGATAATCCCGTATTTTGTCCTGTATAGGTCCAGGTCATGGTAGCATTGGCCACACCCGTAGAGAAAGTGGTCAGATCCGACTGGGTCAGGGATTCGTTGGAACAATATTCCTGATTCGGATTAGTCAGTGTAATATCAGGACGTGGATTAACTTTCACCGTAAAGGTCTCCGGATCACTGGTACATCCGTCTACTGTAGCTGTCACTTTCAGATCGCCGGTTTCTGCCGTCACGCCGGAAGTAAGGCCGGCTTCCAGATACTTCAGATAAGGAGATACATTAACGGTAGCGGTTCCGTCAGACATTCCCGAATTCGGATGCGCTCCTGGATCTCCTGCCCAGGTATAGGTAACCGGTTTATTCAATGCAGGATTCAGGGACAATACAAAACTTTCCTGCGGGCAAAGCACCTTATCGGAAATAGGTGATAAGGCCGGTTTGGGTTTTACCGTTACATTGAATACCATGGGGATTGCGTCACAACCATCTAGCGAACCTACCACCGATACCGGATAGATCTGGTTGGTGGTGGTATTGTTGGCAGGCGCCGTAATGACTGCCGGATTTCCTGTAGTGGTGGTGCCATTAAAGGTCCATTTGTAGGTAACACCTGTCAGACCATTGGCATTTGTAAAGGTTATGGTTGAATTGTCAGTCGGACAAAGAGAAATATCCGCTACCTGTGTGGTTATCGGAACCGGCTTAAAAGTAATGTCGATGGTAGCCTGGGCCGCGCTTCCGCAATTACTGGAAACCGTCCATCCAAATTTATATACGCCAGGCACGCTGACTTCAAATTCGGTAACGGGGGAAGTAGACGGCATAGCCGGGGAAACAACCGTTCCTGGACCTGAAACCAGTACCCATTCTCCACGTTCCCAGGGTTCCATTCCTCCTGGGTCCGTAGTAGTGCCGGTAAGTTCTTTCTTCAATCCGCAAACGACCGTAGAGGTCGGTTCTATTTTAGACGGATTGGGAAGTGCTTCGAAAGTCAGTTTGATCCGGTCGGAACAGCCTGCGCCTGCCGGATTATTCCATTCTACCTCGTACACACCCACAGCAGTAGCTGTAACAACGGCCGAAGGATCTGTCACATTACTGAAAGAAATAGGATCCGCCGGATTTACTTTTACCCAGTTGGCTCCGGCTCCGGCTGTGGCGGTCATGGTAATGCTAGGTCCACAGGTGCTTTTATCCCCTCCGGCATCAAGATTGGCTGCCGTATTGATCTGATGGGTACCGGAAGGAGTACCGGTACAGGTCAGGGTCCCTACAGTCTGGGTTACACTGGTAATAGTCACATTAGTAACATCTGTACCTTCCTTGATCATGGATGCGGGAACGGACAAAGAGGCTCCTGCTGCTACAGTTACTGTCTGAGAACCTGCACCTAGTTTATCAGTAGTATAGGTTACCGTATAAGTTCCTCCGGCATTGCCGGATAATACAAAATCAGGTGGATTGATGGTAGCATCCGTTTTTTCACAGATATTCTGGCTTCCGGACAATGTAGCCGTAGGCGTCTGACGTATGATAATGGTAGCCGAACCAGAAGGTTGACCGGTACAAAGTCCACGGTCCTGGGTCACGGTTAGCACTTCAAAAGTATAAGTACCTGGACGTGTGGTCGCCACAGGATCAAATGTAATCAGTGGTATATTTATATTAGCACTGCCCGAACCTCCAGTTGTGCCAGCTATGGTTAATAAAGTCTGAGACCCCACAGGCGTCCCTCCTTTTCGCAACTGCCACACAATCTGCCAATTAGAATTTTTGATACCTGTAGCGTTTAAGGTAATATTTACGGAAGCAACATCATTACAAACAGTTTGAGAACCTGTTACCGATGTTTTGGGAACAGGTAAAATCGTATGCTCCTGGGATAACATCGGAGATGAACAAAACTTATCTGCCTTACCAGATCGGTTGGCTGCTGAACTATATCTGAATACAACCCCAATTGTTCTCTTTATTCCGTCTGCTAAAGTGGTAGTTTCCGTAGTTTTACTCTGCGGATTATTTGTTCCAAAGTATGTACCATCCCATGTCCAATAATTTTGTGTGTTGACAGTTTCGTTGGATGCCCCAGACTGCCCCACTAATGTTATAGGATTTGGAGTCGGTGAAGTTTGCCATAAATAACTTGTATTGGAACATAAGTCATCTGTCGGCTTGTTTACCCAGGTAGGAGCAGATAGTACAGATCGTTTGAGAACCTTTGCCGTACCCGTAATCTTAGGCGAAGCCGTTGAGGTACAGCCGGTTGTCAGGTCTTTTAATTGAGTAATTTTATAATCTGTTACCGTTCCGTTGGCCGGATTGGCGGTAATGGTCGTAGTATAAGGTACAGAGGTAAAGGTATACTGGTTGGTTTCCCCATTGGTCAGGGTCACTTCCACCTGGTATTGCCCGCTGGTATTTCTTTTTGCATATACCCCGTTCAACGTCAGGTCAATGGTTTCATCCGGGCATATTTCCCCGCCATTGGTCAGGTTGGCCATAGGCTGAGGATTTACCGTCAGGTTAAAAGTAGTGGATGCACCCGGACATTTATCACAGGTACTCCCTGTATAGGTATAACGACAGGTTCCGGAAACGGGGAATTGAGTCCCGTTCACCCATTCTCGATGCACCCGGATCTGTATTGTGTTGGTAGCCGGAGCTACCGGATAGCTTTTCAACTTGATGGTGGCATTTTGTCCGGTAGCATCGGTGGGTGTTAACTCCAGAAGATTTAAAACATTCCCGGGATCTCCCAGAATCCATGTAGATCCGTTATTGATGCTGTATTCCCAGACAAACCGGGTAGCGCCGCCATAGGTTTCGGTATTTGGGGCTCCAGGATAGCTCAACGTAAGTACTTCGTCCGGACATCCTTCTTTTTTCCCGCCTGGTGTTCCGGGTGCACCGGAAATATCATTACGTATCACCCATGTGATCTTCGCAAATTTAGATTCACAGGTATAGGAAGTACCGGGGGTTTTGTCATCAAAACGGTAACGCACCCAGAACACATATTCTCCGGGAACATTGGGTTTTACCCGGTATGAATCAAAAGCAGCCGGAACATCCGCAGACGAAGTGGGATCGAACTGGTTACCGGTACCGCTTCCCGTATATACCTTTGTCCGGACCAGCGGACCGACGGAACCGCCATTGTCCGCATACCATTCGTATTCTCCGGGAACCATGGCCCCAAGAGCCGCTTCATGCTCAACAGTTACAGTATAATTCGGTGCAATCGAATACTGCCCCGAAAAGCAAAAAGTGAGTGTGGCATCCTTAGGATCCGGCGGAGCCGGTACTACCAGTATTTCAGCGGTAATAAGGTCATAATCGCCGGGAAAAGGATTACAATAATTCCAATGCCGGGCTTCGATAAAAAAACGTTGCCCCGCCGTAGTTACATTCGGCGGTATATGTATATTTTGTGTGGTTTCATTTATATTCTGATTCAGAATAAAACCTGAAATTGTCCTTTCCGTTTCCGAATAAGGAGTAGCCACTCCTAAAGGATCCGAAACAGGCGTGGAACCAACGGTAACCTCAGGTATATTGCTGGCACCGACTCCATATACGAACTGTACGACACGGTCTCTCTGATTGGTATAATAATCCAGAATTTCTTCTCTCGGATCCCGGTTACATGCTAAAATGGTATTATCTGTAAAAGTGATGTTTACTTCCTGCTTTTCACAAACAAGGAATACCTGCTCATTGGTAATATCATCCTTAAATACCAATTGTCCCATTCCCTGACTATCTCTTGACCAAACGGTTACATTGTATATTTCTTTATTTAAACAGGTATATCCTCCTGTTTTTGAACGAATATAGGATTGAGACTGGTAAACACAATCATTAGAAACGGGATAAACATGTGAAACTTGGTTAGTTATTTGATAAGTAGTTGTTCCATCGCCATTATTCGTAGCAGTCATGGTTCCAGCGGCTATCATAGCAGCAACATCCCATTCATCTGTAGTTCCATCACCCCAAATGTAGCCCAATACCAGATCATTAGCCGGCAAACTCACATGGCTTACCGTTCTTCTAATGGTAACTTTATAATCACGTGGGGCGCAATATTGAGCATTAAGTGTACCCGGACGGGTATCATTATCTTCCCATATAGCACAATTCTGAGCATTTACTTTAGGATTAAAAATGATTATAGTGAAGAATAAAAATACGGCCTTTAAAATATTTTTATACCCCGGTGTGTGTTTATAGATAAATTGCGTCATAATTATATCACTTCAGATCTGAAACATTCATTAAAAAAACACTATTTCCTGAAAACTACAGGTTATACGTATACACAGTTATTTTCTACGTATACGGAAAAAAGAAAAAAAGGTTTATTCTTTTTGATTCATTAATTAAGTTGTAAAAATACAAACAATCACTTAATCAACAACAGGATTTAATGATCGATAAAACAATCAAAAGACACACAACACCTTAATTCAATTCGCATCATCAATCTTGTTTAATGGAATCGTCGGAATACTCATTCTATCTGAAAAATGAAACGACCTCAATAATATGATTGAAGTCGTTTCCTGCAAATGCTGTTTTTTACAGTCCGTCAATTATTCTTTTATAATCTGCCGGACAGTTGTCCCCTGACTGGTAGTGACCTTTAACAAATAGGTTCCCGGCTGCAAACCAGATACTGAGATTTGGGATGACCGTTTCGCATACTTCACCATTTTTCCATTGAGGTCATAAATTTGTATGGTGAGTATATCCGAATCGGCTTGGACAGTCACGTCATTCACCACCGGATTGGGATAAAACGAAATTTCAGGTTCTTGTTTTTCCATTAACTTTTTACTTTTTTCAGTAGAATTTTCCTTTTCTGAAAATAGGCCAAAGTCGTAATCGACCGCTATGGGTAAACGGTCCATCACGGCTGCTCCGGCCATGCGTTCTATAATACGGATTTCTCCATCCACTTCTTCATAAGGCATCAGCATATAATAATCCGGGAAAATACTCCAGGAGACCTGACAGGTATAAACTTTGGCAGCTACTGACACAGTCACATCTTCCATAAAATTACCGAACGAATCGAACAACCCCATTCGTGTGTTTGTTGTTACCGGCACGTTAACCACCACCCGGAATGGAGTATCTATATATACCTTATGAAAATTCCGTTCTGAAGTATTCAATACCAAATGGCTTTGTAATATCGTAGAAGTTGATACAGGACCGGAAAATACCGAGTAACCTGCTATCCGGGTAAAAGAAAAAGGCAGTTTATCTACCAAATGGCTGTTGGCTGGCCTTTCTATGATCTGCCGGATACCGTTCTCCATAATATATGGCTGGATCATATAGCTCCCGGAAGTCATTGAATTCGAAATACGACAGGTATACGTATAGCTTGATCTGGAAATATGAATATCTTCCACGAAAAAGTTATTGGTTTTGAATAAGCCGATCTTAACGGAATCGGGATGTGCTGTAGTATGGGCATATATTTTAAAAGTTTCGCCCGACCGGGCTTCATAATAGTCGGGCCGCGGGCTTTCGTCCAGAGCCAGATGATCCAGTAATTTCAGATTAGCTTTTACTTTTACCTGATATTCCAGATAAATCAAACTGGGAAAACTTGCATTCGTCATTTTACAGATCAATATTTTTCCGGCATTTTCTTCCCCGGGTACAAACCTGCCTGAATCGTTGTCCTGAACATTAACACTCCTGGAATTATTTTCGCTAATATACTCCCACCATCTATAATTGGTATAATTCCCATTTACAATATATTCACTGCTTAAATCTATTTCCTGATCATAAGTAACTTCTCCACCGTCAATTGTTTTTTGCCGGTCGTAACTGTAGCTAGGTATATTCAAAACAGGCAAAGCTGAAAATTTCAGAAAATTGTAATTACAGCGCACAGTGTTCAGTTGGCTGGTTTGGTTAATATTCAGGCTTGTTAACTGACATGAAGTACAGGTTAAACTTTTCAGATTAACATTTTGCCTGACATCCAAATTTCTTAACGGATTATTACTGCATTCTAATTGTTGCATTAAAATATTCCGGGAAACATCCAATGTATCAAGTTGGTTTGCACCACAACTCAAGTTAGTTAATAAAATATTTCCTGAAACATCCAGACCGGTCAATTGATTCCAATCACACGATAATTTTTTCAGGTTTATATTTTGACTAACATCCAGATATACCAGTTGATTTGAAGAACAGCTCACATTGGTAAGATTAATGTTCCTTGATATATCTATATCTGCTAATTGATTAAAATGACACTGTAAATCGATCAATGAAGCATTATTTCTAAGATCCAAAGATACCAATCGATTATGACCACAAGATAACATTCTCAATAATAAATTATTCGACACATCTAAAAAACTTAGTTGATTTTCTGTACAAATTAGGGTAGCCAAATTAGGATGAGTACTAACATCCAGACTATTAATTTGGTTATAATCACAAGTCAATGAATTCAAATTAGGATTGTTCGATACATCTAAACTCACTAATTGATTCCTCTGACAGTTTAAATTGATTAAGTTCGTATTTTGGGATATGTTTAAAGTTCCTAATGGATTAGAAGAACAATCCAATGTTTCCAGATAGCTATTTTGAGTAACATTCAGACTACTTAAATCATTGGTGCGACATACCAATGTAATCAGATATTGAAATTTACTGCAATCCAATGATCCAGACAATCGAGGTTCTGATAGCCCTCCATAGGTAAATCCTGTCAACCTTTGGGGATTATTCGAATTCCAGACACAAATTCGGGCAGTGTTCAATTTAGTGATCCAATTCTCTGATACAGTCCAGTCAAGTGTATCTGTAACAGACAGGCCTAATGCTTCCAAATTTAATTTTCCGGATACAGTAGAAGGTTGCCTTAAAAACGTACGCAACCCTTCCTTATCGTCTTCATGATAGTTTTGCGAGAACACTTTTCCCGAGCAAAACAACAAGACTCCTGTTAAAATTAAAGCGTAAATTTTTTTCATGGTAAAATAATTTAGGTTAATAAAAATTTAAATAGATATTTGTTTCCCATTTACTTGATCAAACCCTTTCAATAGTATAATGCGTATTTAATTACTCTTAATTTATGAGATTTTTGTTTCGTATTTATATAAATTTCATTATTATTTCTCGAAAAATAATGAAATTTTACACACTTTGTTTTATTTTTTCATATTTTTATTTAAAATTTATATCAAAAAGCGCTTTTGTTCGGCAAAGTCTCCGGACTTCGTCAAACAAAAGGAAAACTCCTGCTTTACATGTATACAAGAAAGGAGTTTGCTTTTAGCGAACCACCTTATCAGTAGGCATTGGCGGCCATAATATTCGTTAATCATCATTTTAATTAAGAAATACATCAACAAGCAATACGAAGAAGTTCCAATTAATAATACAAATGATCAAATCTAAAATTTCAAAATGTGTATATTTCAGCCGGCTTTGTGAAAAGGTTTTTCCACAGGCACAATGAGATCATTTTTATTTTAGGTTAATAATTTATGTTATAACGCATTATATAATACAAACAAAATATCCGTCATAAATGTTCAATGAGATATTTTTTATTGATTATTACACATTGAATATCTTTAAGCCATTCATATTATAAACTTAGCGTAAGCCCTCGTGAGTAATTATCTAAACGAAATATGTGGACGTATTTATTGGAATCTATATAATAAGTAATATAAAACAATTAATGCTATATTTACTGAACACAATTCACTTGATCAATGCAACTTAAGAACACTGAGTGTTTAAAATCAGCATATCGTCATTCAAACTTATTAAAAAATGAATCGACAATGACCACCAATACAAAACCGAAGAGGATCAACATCCCTATGATCTGGGCATATTCCAGCAAGTCATCACTGGGATTATATAATTGACTGGTACCTAATTTACCGACCCATTCTTCCAGTAAATGCCAGCCAAATGCATCCGAAATCGCCATTTCGGAAACTTCCGGATCCATGTTGCCGGTTTCTATCGAAAGTTGATGTAAAAATACGTGTAACCCTTCTTCATCTGTTTCGTGACAGATCTTTGAAAACGCTATTTCCGAAAAAGATACTCCCCATAGTAAAAATAAAAAATATCCTTTTTTCATAGTTTCCTGTTTATTAGTGAATATTCTGTATTATTCCTGATAATTACAATTAACAAAAATGCCGTATAAAAGTTCAATAAATTTATCCGGTACACTTATAAAACACATACATAATCATCTTTCCCACAGCACACTTCCGTCATGCTGTCCCAATAAAACATAGAAGGGCTATTTCCCTCTTTTGGCATAAAAACAAAAACAAATGTTAAATTTGTCATTTATTTAAACTTTTCCGTCATGAGTCGACGTTGGAACAAACTTTGGATCGGTTTGGTATCAGGGATCGCCCTGCCACTGCTCTTATTCTTTATTTTTTACCTGATCATGTATGCCCACATCCCTTTCGGGGAGTACCTGGTGTATTCCGCCAAAATGCGCGCATTGCCAAAAATACTGAGTCTGTGTGCGATCCCTAACCTGATCATTTTTTATCTTTTCCTGAATAAGGAATACTGGTATGCTACACGCGGGATCATTGCCGCCACCCTTCTCCTTACCCTGGGAGTGGTGGCCGTAAAACTATTTGTTTAAAATTCCGTATATTTAATATTATATAAACCGTTTTTATATGAAACACTTCACATCGGTACATGATGTTTCGAATCTGGACAAACTGATCAAAAAGGCGTTTGAGATAAAGGCCGACCCTTTTAAGTACGAAACTGCCGGACGGCACAAAACAATGGTACTGTTGTTTTTCAACTCGAGCCTCCGTACACGTTTAAGCACCCAAAAAGCAGCCCAAAACCTGGGAATAAATACTATGGTACTGAACATCAATGAAGATGGATGGAAAATCGAGACGGAGTTCGGAGTGGTCATGAATGGGGATAAGGCAGAACACATCAAGGAAGCTGCTGCCGTGATCGGACGTTACTGCGACATTATCGGGGTCCGGTCTTTTCCGGGACTGAAAGATCGCGAAGCCGACTATTCCGAGCAGGTCATTAACCAGTTCATACAATATGCCGGTGTGCCTGTCGTCAGTATGGAATCGGCAACAAGACACCCGTTGCAGTCCTTTGCCGACATCATTACCATTGAACAATACAAAAAAAAGGAGCGTCCCAAAGTATTGCTTGCCTGGGCCCCTCATTGCAGGGCGCTACCTCAATCCGTTCCTAATTCTTTTGCGGAATGGGCCGTTGCTGCCGGATACGAGGTGATCATCACTCATCCTGAGGGCTATGAGCTGGATCCTTCTTTCACCAAAGGCGCCACGATCGAATATGACCGCAAAAAAGCGTATGCCGGAGCCGATTTTGTTTATGCCAAAAACTGGTCTTCCTACCATAATTACGGAAAGATCCTCAATGAAGACCTGGCGTGGACGGTCAATAGCGAAAATATGGCCTTGACCGATCATGCGAAATTCATGCACTGCCTGCCTGTCCGTCGTAACCTGGTAGTTTCGGATGCTGTTATAGACGGACCTGATTCGATAGTCATCGAAGAAGCTGCGAACAGGGTGGTTTCGGCACAGACAGTTCTCTGGGAAATATTAAATAACCTATGACCGGAAAAACCGAAAACCTGATGTCTCAACAGGCAGTTGAACTTCTGATGCGTTTGATCGCCACTCCTTCCCTAAGCAGGGAAGAAGAACAGACGGCAACCATCATCGAATCGTTTCTGCTTGGACAGGGATGCCAGACATTTCGTAAAGGAAACAATATCTGGGTGCATTCAACCATAGATAGGAACTTACCTGTTATCCTGCTCAATTCGCATCATGACACGGTGAAACCATCTTCCTCATGGACAAAAGATCCTTTTGCGCCTGTTATTGAAGATGGAAAACTTTATGGGCTCGGTAGTAATGATGCCGGGGCTTCTTTGGTCAGCCTGATGATGACTTTCCTTCATTATCACCGGCAAAAAGACCGTAGGTTCAACCTGATCTATGCGGCTACAGCCGAAGAGGAGATCACCGGCAAAAACGGGATCGCACTGATCCTGGATGACCTGGGACCTCTTGACCTGGCCATTGTCGGGGAACCGACACAAATGCAGATGGCTGTGGCTGAAAAAGGCCTGATGGTGCTTGATTGTGAAACACACGGAAAAACCGGGCATGCTGCGCGGGAAGAAGGGATCAATGCTATTTACCTGGCGTTGGATGATATCGCATGGTTTCGTCACTTCACATTTCCCAAAACATCCGGCTTGCTGGGAAATGTAAAAATGACCGTATCGGTGATACAGGCCGGTTACCAGCACAATATTGTCCCGGATAATTGCCAGTATGTGGTTGATGTCCGGACAAACGAGCATTACCGGAATGAAGAGGCATTGGACATCATCCGTAAACATGTAAAAAACAGCATTATCACACCAAGGTCTACCCACATCAACTCCTCTTCTATTCCCCTGGAACACCCGATCGTCAGGAAGGGACTTTCTTTGGGCTTACAGCCTTTCGGATCACCAACGACATCCGACCAGGCCCGGATCCCTTATACGTCCGTCAAGATCGGTCCGGGAAATTCAGCCCGTTCACATACTGCCGATGAATTTATCTTTTTAGATGAAATAGGACATGGGATCGACATATATATTAAATTATTAGATAATTTTTCGTTCAATTAGCTCTAAATGCCTTTAAAGCATCTGTTTATCTTTATTATTGGGTTGAACCTGTTTCGGGCAACATTCGCTTTGGATGTCGATAGCATCGAAATCAGGTTAAGTACCATTGTCTCTGATACGGAAAAAGTAACAGAGTACAATAATATTGCCCGTAAACTGATGTCTGAACCGGTGAACGATTATGATGTTGCACTCAATTACCTGAATAAAGGATTAAAAATTGCCGAACAAACACAAAACTTAAAAGGAGAAGCCGAACTTCTAAGAACCATCGGGATTGCCTATTTCCACAAAAAAGATTATGATTTAGCCATATCAAATTTTCAAAAAGCACTGGAAATTTCCCTGCAATTGAAAGACAATGAGGGTATGGCCCAGAACTATTATAACATCGCCATATTATACCGGGAACAATCAAAATTGTACTATTCCCTCAACCACTTATTAAATGCTCTTTCCCGTTGGAAACAATCAGGCAATAACGAAGGCATTTTAAGTGCCTATATCGAGATTATCCGGCTTTACCAAAGCATCCAGGACTATCCCTTAGCAATCAATTATGTGGAGGAAGCGCTGAAAGTAGCCCATGAGACCGGAGATAAAGCCGGAGAAGCGTCCTTGCATGACATGCTTGCCAGGATCAATCTGGCAATGGGTAACGTCTGGGACGTCGAAGATAATTACGCCCAATCTTTACAGCTTTATGAAGAATTGAACGATCAGTTGCAGGTAGCACGGATCACTCAAAATATAGCGGCTAACCTGTACCTGAATGATCCGGAAAAACGTCTGGCATTATTGCGGAAATCCGCGTCCATATATGAAGCGCTTGACCCCGGTAATCCCACATTATATTCGATATATAATAACATGGGAAATATTTTTATGGTTGAGTCGAGGTCTGACAGTGCTGAATTTTTCAAGAAAAAAGCCCTGGATAAGGCCATTTTATCGAAAAGCACCCAGACCCAGGCTTCTGCATACTATTCCTTAGGACGGTATTATCTGGACAATCATTCCTTAAATAAAGCCGGAAAATTTTTCAATGAAGCCTATCTTCTTTCTATATCAGCCGGTACTACGAATATACAGTCAAATGCATTATCAGGCCTGATCGCAGTAAAAGAAAGACAAGGTAATTTTACCGATGCCATGGTAGAACTTCAAAAGTACCAGGCAGTAAAGGATTCCCTTTTAAGATTCGAAAGTGAAAGGGATAGTTCTTTATTAAACATGCAATATGAATTTGAAAAGGCAGAAAGAGAGCAGAATGAAGCGATAAAAATGGAATTACAGCAACAGGAACAAGCCATCAGGCAACAGCGTTACATCGTTTATTCCATCATAACAGCCCTGCTGTTCATCGTTATCCTGCTTGTCTTTATTGTACGGGGAAACCAACTGAATAAAAAGGTAAACAATCAGTTACATAAGCAACAGAAGGAAATCGAAGAGATCAACGAAGAATTGCAGGAATCCCATAATGAACTTTCTAAATATAAAGACAGGCTGGAAGAGAGGGTACATGAACAAACGGCTAAACTACAACAAAGCGAGATACAGCTACGTACCCTCAGCGACAATCTTCCGGGAGGCTGTATGTACCGGAAGCATGTACTGGCTAATGGCGACGAAAGTATTTCATATATCAGCAGCACAGCCCAGAGGTGGATAGGTGTAACTCCCGAAGAGATCAAAAAAGATATCCATACCTTCTATCATCGGATCAATAAAGAAGACCTTGAGGAAAAAATCCGGCTGGAACAGCAAAGCATACAGACTATGTTGCCGTATTCCTGCGAATTCCGCCTTAATAAAAACGGAAAAGAGGTTTGGTTGCTCGAAAATGCCATGCCTCATCTGGATGATGATGGAAATATCGTATGGGATGGTATTGCTGTTGATATTACCGACAGGAAAGAATTTGAGGCGGAATTGATCCGTGCAAGAGTACAGGCTGAAGAATCGGATATGCTCAAATCATCCTTCCTGGCAAACATGTCACATGAGATACGTACGCCGATGAACGGCATAGTAGGCTTCCTGAGCTTTCTGGAACAGGATAACCTACCTGCTGCTAAACGCCAGTCTTATATCCGGATCATCCGGAGCAATGTACAGCAACTGCTTCAGATCATAGAAGATATTATCGATATTTCCAAAATAGATACACATCAGTTGGCGCTACATCCGGTTAGCTTTGACCTGAACAACCTTATGGAGGAACTGGATGTATTCTTCTATGACATCATCGCCCGAAATGATAAAAAAATAGAATTAATCCTGGACCGGAGACAATTCCGCTATCCATGTTTCATCCAGTCGGACCCGATCCGCGTTCGCCAGATCCTTTCGAACCTGATCGGTAACGCCATAAAATTCACCCTTAAAGGATATATTCGTTTTGGCTATTTATTGAGAAAAGATGCTTCCGAACTTTTGTTTTTCGTGGAAGATACTGGAATTGGCATTCCTTCTGACAAGAAAGAATATATTTTCGAACGGTTCAAACAACTGAACGATGATCCGTTGAAAATGTACGGAGGCACCGGGCTCGGACTGGCCATTTCCAGGAATCTGGTTGAAATGCTGCATGGAAATATCTGGGTTGAATCCGAACCTGATATCGGTTCTGTTTTTTATTTTACCTTACCTTATTTG
>JAISOY010000187.1 GCA_031275285.1 Bacteroidales bacterium
GGATGAAAAGAAAGTAGAATTCTCAACTACACTGAAAGAAAGACAGGTAAGGATGGAAAAACACCGGGAAGCCGAAAATAAGCCGGATGAAGGACAGGATAAAGACATGCTCGACAAACTGTGGAGTGATACTGCCGGAAAGATCGAATTGACCGGCAAACGGCTTACCGGAATAGAAGTAAATCTTTCTAAACACAATGACGGCTTGGTACGGATCAAAGTTTTTGAGAAGGAATTGAAGGAAAAAGAACAATTACACCAGGATTGGGCCAAACTCAATGATCTGCTGGGTTCGGCCAACGGCGATAAGTTCAAGAAAATTGCCCAGGGATACACACTGGACGTATTGCTGGGATATGCCAATAAACATCTCGGGGAACTAACCGAAAGATACCGGTTGGAAAAAATCCCGGGAACCCTATCCCTTCAAGTGATTGACAACGACATGCTCGGTGAAGTACGCACGATCCACTCCCTTTCGGGCGGTGAGTCCTTCCTGATCTCATTGTCCCTTGCACTGGGTCTTTCTTCACTTTCATCCAAAAAGATGAAAATAGAATCGCTGTTCATTGATGAAGGTTTCGGTTCGTTGGATATCAACACGTTAAGTATAGCGATGAATGCATTGGAAAACCTGCAGACACAGGGACGGAAAATAGGGGTGATATCGCATGTAGAAGAAATGAAGGAACGGATATCCACGCAGATCCAGGTAATCAAGTCTGCTAACGGCAAAAGTTTTATTGAAATAAAAGGATGAGAAGTTATATTTATAAAAATATTTGTTCGTAAAATTACAAGCAAAAATAACAGACAGGTTCCGACCACTTATTTATTGAAATGAAAAAAACTTAATTTCAAATTCATATCATTCATAGATCATCATGTCATCTTTGTCATATGAATGATAATTTAATCAATAAAAACAGATGATCATGAAAAAGTTTGTAATGTTATCCATGTTAGTAGCCATATTAATGGGCCTATTGGTCCAATTACAGGCACAACCAGCTCCCAAAGGCCCCGGAAGAGGTCTTGAACAGGTCGCCACAATCAGCGGAAAAGTATCTGAATGGACTTATAATGATGATTTTATTTATGATGGTCTTTACCTGCAAACAGACCAGGAAAAAATTTTTGTGAAATTTCCACCCCATTTGGGTACCCAGATGAGATCTGCAGGGGAGAAGCTGATAGTGAACGGAGTATTCAGATATACTCCTGAAGGGAAACAGGAATTAAAAATGGTCAGTATCGAAGGAAATGGCTGGACCGTATACGACCAGAAGCCGTTACCACATACTCCTTCCCGGGAGACATCTATTAATGGAACGGCTAAAGTCAGTCAGCTACAATTAAATAAACGTGGAGATGTATCCGGTTATATCCTTGAAAACGGAACTATTCTAAGAATTCCGCCACATGTAGCAGCACAGTTATCACAAATGGTCCAAACAGGATCAGAAATCGGATATACCGGTGTGGAGAAAACACTGAAAGATGGCGAAGTACAGGTCCAGAATTACAAAATAGTCCGCTGCCAGACCATATCGATCAATGGAACACAATATTTGGTAAAATAATCGTGGATAGGAATTTTCGAAGGTAGGCCCCGGCCTGCCTTTTCCTTTAAAAAATTAAATTTGTAATGCTTTATTTAACGGACAATACTGGATGAAAATATTAATTATAGAAGATGAAAAGGAATTGGCTTTGTTTGTAGAAAAAGGACTGAAGCAAGCCGGCTATGCTGTCGAAACGAGCAATGACGGAAGTAAAGGTTTGGAATTAGCCGCTTCGGATTGTTTTGATTTGATCCTTCTCGATCTGATGCTTCCGGGAACCAACGGATTCGATGTTCTGAAAAATCTTCGCGACTTTGGCATAGCCACACCTGTAATCATTATCAGTGCGTTATCTAATACCGAGCATGTGGTAAAAGGGTTGGATCTTGGTGCTGTAGATTACATAAAAAAACCATTTGACTGGGATGAACTTCTGGCCCGTGTACGTGTCATCCAGAAAAAACATACGGACAGCAGTTCCACAGCTATACATATTGATGATCTTACGATAGACATACTGGGAAGAAAAGTAAACCGGAAAGGAAAAGAAATCAAACTGACAGCTAAGGAGTTTATGCTCCTTGAATACCTTGCCCGTAACGCCAACCGCATTGTCAGTAAAAGCCAGATCATGGAACACGTATGGGAGCTGAATTTCGATCCCGGAAGTAATATCGTTGAAGTACACATGTATCAGCTACGTCAGAAAATAGACAAAGAATTTAACCATCCTCTTATAGAAACGATAATAGGGCTGGGTTATACTCTTCGAGGAGAGAAAAAATAACAGACATAATTCATTTTGAAAAATATCTTCCGACATATCAGTCTCCGCACCAGAACATGCATTTATTTTATTTCAGGATTTTCCTTATTATGGATTATCGGTAACATAGCCTTGTTCCATCAGTCCAAAAATACATTATGGTATAATTTCAATGAGCAACTGAAGGCCAAAGCCATCGTCGTAGCAAAGAGTGTCAGTATCAATCCAAGAGTTGTTCCTTTGCCTGAAAGCGGGGAAAATTTCATCATTGTACATATAGACACTTATGACGATATTGATACCCTCTTTTCCCCTCCTCCGCTTTTCTACGAACAACTAATGAAAAGCCGGCGTGTAGAAATAGAAGAAGAAACAGATGAAGGACGGATCACAATCTTATATGCCGCACCTTCGGATGAAGTGGAGAGCTCGATTACCAGGTTAATATACATACTCATCTTTATTTTTATTATAGAGATATTACTGACGATAGTACTAGCATACTGGCTTTCCGGGAAACTGATCAAACCGATCAAACAATTGATTCGACTGGCAAACACCGTCAATTTACACAACAATACCGAATTACTGAAAGAATCAGGATATGAAGATGAATTGCAGCAGCTCATAGTTTCTTTCAACCGGATGTTATCCCGTATCAAAGAGCAAAGTGAAGAGCAAAATGCTTTCTTTGCCTCGGCATCACATGAATTGAGAACACCTCTGAGCCTCATGCAGACACGTATTCAGGTTTTATTACAGGATAAAGCCATAGGAGAAGAATTGAGGAAATCTTATCTGGAACAATTGAAAGATGTACGGCAAATGATCAGGATGGTGAACGACTTCCTTTTAATGAGTGAATTGAAGAACGGTCGTATTTTGATCGCCAAAACGACATGCTGTTTACCTGAAGTACTGGACCGCGTCCTGCTCCAATACAAACAACCGGCAGATGAAAGAGAATTGCGCTTCAAAGTATCTTTTATACCTTATGATGCAGACTTTATTGTCCGGGCCGATGAAGACAAACTACAAATTATTCTCGGTAATCTGATCAATAATTCGTTGAAATATTCAGAAAAAGGTTCCCTGATCCGGATACTATTTGAAAAAAAAACGGACGACATATCTGTTATGATCAGCAATTCGATAAGAAAAGACATCAATCCGGATATTTCCCTGTTAAAAAAATCCTTTTATCATTCCCATCCCTTACATAGTGAAGGATACGGATTAGGTCTGTGGATATCAAACCGGCTTTCGGAAATGCAAGGGTTTCATTTATCATTTATTCTTAAGGAACATATTTTTGAAGCTAAGTTATGTCTGTATCAAGAATAATTTACGATCATTCAATCATTGAGCAACGCACACCCTTCACACTTTGCGCTATCCTTTCTTCCCTGGCAGAGTGCATCCTCGGTTTTGGCACAGGTAATTCCCAGTTTTTTCATTTCAGGATTATGTCCCACATGTGTATCCGGAAATTTACCTTTGATCCAGATACCAATTCCCAATCCTATAAAAGCCAAAGCAATAAGTACAACAACAATAAGAAAAACCTGTCCCATTTTTCAACTCTTTTATATATTACAACATTAATTCCTGTTTTTTTCCAGTTCCCGGGCACGGTTCGGTATGATGCTTTTCTTGTTATAAAATGCTACCAGGTAAGCATCCTTGTACCCGTATTCTTTTACTTTACGCAAAGCCTCTTCAGTTTCATCATAGGTATAAAATAATCCGACATAATATTTGATCACACCGCTGGATAGCTTCTCTCCCGAAACCGGGGATAATCCTTTAAAAGTATGGCTTTGAATGGGTTTACTATAGGCACCGAGCTGTATCTTATATACCACACCATCGGGTAAAGGTGGATCTATCGGGATCGGATTAGCTGACGAGTATGGTGATGCAGTTAATATAGCAAATTCGGATACCAACGCATTTTTTCCTTTTCTCTCAGTCACCGGTTTTTCAGGAGTGGTTTTTTCAGTTTTATCCTCTACCGGAGGATCTTTTCGCACATCATTTTTTTCTTTACCGGTATACTCATTGGCTTTTAAAAACCATTCGTCCGCTTTCTTCTGCAAATCCAGCGATAAAGCGTGATTATCCCTGATCTCATTACGTAGTTCTGCTTTTACGGAATCCTGAGCCGATAAGATCGCCTGTGTCTTTTTTTCAACAATGCGCAGCACGGAATCTGCCTGCCTCTGGAAAGAAAGGGCATTCCGCATAGCCGATTGATATTCCGGATCGCTAAAATAAGCTGGAAGCGCTTCTGTCTGAGCAAGGGAAACAGATGCCGAAAAAAATGCGATCATGAATGCGCACAACGTTTTTGATATGCAATTCTTTTTTATTGACATTCAATATACTTTGCCACAAAAGTACAAATAATTTTGAGTTAGGAGAGGTCTCTAGTAATTCATTAAAAAATGATCTTTTAATATAAAAATCGAAAAATATCTTTTCTATATCATTTACGCTGGTAATCCACCATCAGATGCATTTCCAACCAGTGTTGCGTCAAGCTCATCATGTTGCTATTGGTGAATAAATATTTTAGTGTAATTCCCGTAGGGAATACATCTCAATAGAATTTAAATCCCTCCAAATTGAATAGTTTGTCAGGACTTTCATGTGAAAGTCCTATCGAACAAGAGAAATAGGCTCTGGATTTATTCTTGTGGACATACACGTCTTACCGAACTATATATAGCGACATATCACCAGTAATATTTAACTTCAATAAGCCAGATTCAATAAATTTTAACAATGCGTAAGAAGTAGTTATTTTACGGACTTTCAGATTGGATTGACTGTAATGTTGTGTGTTGATGCAAAGAATGTAAAGTTTCTAAACCAACATCAATTTCAACTTCCACTTCCGGTTTATTTTTATCATTGGTGGTGATCACAATTTTCCCGGAAAGATTTTCTGAAGAGGTTTTTTCGACCTGGTTATAGGAAAATTCGATAAAGCCCTTTTCATTTTGCGGTAAGGCAGAAACAGGAATACTGGCCACTAGTATCACCCCATAACTATTATTCAACGACAACCATTCAGGATATTCTGAAACAGACCAGGTCAGAATGCCATTACCAATGTTTTTGATGGGTAATGTTATCTTATGTAAATTGTTCTTTTCAATGGTTAGACGATCTGGTATTTCAATAGCCGGATCTCCTTCTGTTATATATACTACCGGAATAATTAAATTTCCTTTATTTTCAATTGATAAGACAATATAAGAACAATAGAAACCGATTTTGGAAAAAGGATCAAACTTATTTACTTTACATTCCAGGGAGATCATATTGTCAATAAATTGTCCAGAAAGAGAAGAGATATCCAGCCAAGAGGGTATATGGTTAACTATGAACCGGGAGGTTCCTGCACCTTTATAATAAACAATGTGATCTTTAACAGCCCAATCCGGCGAAACAACTATGGGCGATCCTTCTCCTAAAAATGGTTGTTCTGAGTGTTTTATTTCCGGAAAATCACGATCACAGGAAAAAATGAGTAAAGAAAGGGCTAAAATACCTATGTTACGAATGATTTTTTTCATTGCTATATGTTCTTGCAAATTATTCAAAAATATAAAAACGAATATTAAACGAATAATCCAACATCGTAAGAGGTTGATTTTTATCAAATTTTACTATCCTGGTCTTTTTCCCCGTATTGTGAGAAGTTATCTCCAACTTGTTCATATTGGCATACATAAAGCCAACATTAGCACCAACTGACAATCTTGGCATAATATGGTAATTAAAAGACATACAGGCATTTATGCCCCATGTGTGGTTTTTAAATAAAACGCGGGTAAAAGGATAATATCCATTGGTATAGGCATCATTGCTTAATTCGTCCCGGTAATGTACATAACCTGCCGAGATGGTTTCGGTGAGTTGTAATTTCTGATTTTTATCCAACCATTGTCGGAAAATAGCTGAAGGAGCGATATAATGGATATATTGTTTTTGTCTCATATCCATATATAAATATTCAAAATCATCGCCTGATCTCAAAGTAAAGTCATTAGAGGAAGAAAACATAAAAAATGAGTAATTGATTCCCAATCCGAAATGCCTAGAAAATAGATTATAGATATCGCCTTTAAAGGCCCAACCATTTGTTGGTCGTTTCTTGTAATTTGGGGATTCTTGCGGAGAGGCATAATAAAGCATGCCTAGCTCGTAGTTAGCAGAAGAGTTTAATAAAATAGAACCGCCCAATTGTACACCTACAAACAAAGAACGTGCAGTTTTAGGAGAACTGTTCGAGTTAATCGAATCCCGACCAGACACAATCTGTAAGGACACGATAAACAGAAAACCAACAAATAGTTTTTTCATAGTTTTTCTTAATTAAGGAAAGATCATTCTTTTCTCCCATTGTTTTACAAAAACACACAATATCGCAAGATTTTAGATATCCTTCCTATAAATTAAACAAAGATACTAAATAATTATTATTGTCTTCTAAAACACTGCCGTCTTTTAGAAATTGTTTCAACCAAATGATCCATCACCAACGGAGATGACCTTACATCGATTTTACCGCCATCTCAAACATTAAAACAAGCCGAACGTCTCTGCCTCATTTAGATGAAACTTTCATTTATGTCACTCAAAAATTGCATGATGGCAGCTAAAAATAAGCCGGATTGCTCCACATGAAGCCAATGGCCTGCATCAGGCAGGATAACTATTTCGGAATGAGGAAATATGCGTTGTATCTGCGGAAACATATCAGGCTGTATATAGGAGGATAACTCCCCTTTAATGAACAAGGTAGGGATATTGATTTCCGGATATTTCTCCTGTGAAAAATCATCCATTCCATTGAGTATTTGCGGCAGGTTCCTGGCTATGGACTTTATATTGATCCGCCATTCGAATGTTCCGTTATTGTTTCGTTGCAAGTTCTTAAGCATGAACAGCCTCATTGCCGGATCCGGAATCTTTTTTGCCCAAAGCTGTTCGATTTCCTCACGCCTGCTATATTGTTCCGGAATAGTATGTAACAGGTTATCCATGATATTCAGGTGTTCTAAAGCCAATGGTGAATGTTCGGTCAGCGATGAATAGTTGACCGGGGAAATATCATCGATGATCAGCCTTGAAATTCTTTCTGCTTCCCGGGCAGCAAGATGGATGGCTGTTTTCCCTCCCATGGAATGGCCGAGCAATATGCATTGTCCGATGTTAAGCCGATCCATTAATTCGAGGACATCCGCACTCATTTCCCCGTATGTATGTACAGGATGATGAGGAGAACGGCCGTGATTGCGCATATCGGGAATGATCACCTCGTATTTTTCAGACAGGTGACGGGCGATGGTCAACCAGTTATCCGAACTTCCGTACAATCCGTGTAAAATAATGAAGGGCATCCCCTGCCCCATTTTTCTGTAATATAACTCCATTGTTTATGATCGTCCAAAAAGATTTAGAACATCTTCCACCTGAAGAAACGTAATTTACTCCTTACGTAAGTAGTGTTCACCGGGATATTGTAAGACAGAGTAATTTCGTGCGACCCGTTATTGTATCTGCTCAATCCGTCAAAACCATAATCATAGGAATACACGATCCGGAATCCTCCGTAGATATTTATCCCTGCCGCTATCCCAAGTGATGCTGGATTCCTGTAAATAATGTTGACACAGATATTATTGTTATACCGTAATGAAGCATTTACCTCATAGGTATTCAACTGCCTGGTATTGTGCCAGGTGAATCCCGGAATAAAATCCCAGTATTTATCGAGGGGAACTTTTCCGCGTACATATGCATAAATATTCCGCATGGGCCGGACCAGATTCACATCTTCATAGGCATAGGAGAAATGCGTGACGGATGCTCCGACTTCCAGGTTGGATGTATTAAATTCCATCCCGAAATCAAAATCGGGCACTGTCTTGGTCAACCTTTCATAGGTAATCACGTCATCATTATCATCCATGGCAAAAAAATCAGATTCGTCATACTCATTGTGTATGAAGCCCATTCCCAATCCTAAGGAAAGAAATGCTTTTTCTGCAAACGGAATAAAATAAGCATAATTGATCTTAAGATTCTGCGATTTATGGGGACCTAATTCATCATTCAAAAACATGAATCCGAACCCTGAACGGATATCTTTAACAAAACCGCTTCCATTCAGCATTTGTGTCGAAGCACCGGGGAATCCTATCCATTGCTGGCGTAAGGATAAAGCCATATTGACATCCCCCCCTTTTCCTGTCGCTCCGGGATTAAGTACCGAACGGTTATGGGTCTGTTGCATGAACATCAGGTCCGTCTGTGCAAGTAAAAATGGACTTACACAAAAAAGAAATATGAATATGTTTAAGAATCTCTTCATAATCCTGTGTCAAAGCTTTAAGGTAACCGTACCTTTATAAATCCGAAACTCTCCGTTATTCATTGTTCGTCTCACTACATACAGGAAAGTACCCTGAGGTAATAATTTCCCCCTGTAAGTACCGTCCCAACCGGAGGTCCCTTTATATATCTGTTCCCCGGACCGGCTGAATACGGTCAGGTCATAACCTTCCAGGAACAGTTCATTCTTTCCGTCCCTGTTCGGAGTGAAAACATTGGGTAATTTCCGGCTTTCCACAGCTATTTCGATCTGGTCCTGTGCCACACAATAGTTTTCATCGGTAGCAAATACCCGGACAATATATGTGCCCAATTCTGCCTGAAATGCAATCTGGTCATTCATGCCTACTTCCTGCATTACTTTATTATTCAGTAGGAACTGATAGCTGGCAAATCCGGAAGTTGCCTTTACGGTCACCTCATCTCCTTCAAGTATCTCATCCATTTTTTTATCAAATGTAAGCGACACACCGGGTGTTTCCAGAACAGATATATCTACGCTTTTGGACTTAGAGACCACCCCGTCGCTCACTTCCACCTCATATTGGGTAGTAGTCAGCGGAAAATCCAGCATGACAGAACTGGTCCAGACACGTGGTTTCCATGAATAGGTATATTTCCCAGTACCTCCACTTACTACCGGCGTAATGGTAACAGACTGGCCGGAACAGATTTCATATGCTGACACCCTTAGGGCCACTTCCAACTCCCGGTATGGATGATGTACATTTACTTTAAATTCGCATATAACCGTATTCATTGCGGTATCCACAATTTCATGGCGAACAATGGTTTCCCCCAATGGGAATACCGAACCGCTGGGTAACCCATCAATGAGGGTGATCTTTAACCCGCTACAGTTATCCGTATAATTATAGATATCATAATCGACAACGGCCGAAGTTACCTCCGGGTTAATGGTGATATCAATATCGTCAGGACATGTACCTTTCGGATATTCCCTGTCTACCACAGTAATGGTCTGCTGGGCTTTTTCCTTGTTACTGGATTCATCTTCCACCCACCATACGATGGAAGTACTGCCCAGTTCATACTGGCTCGGTGCCGGAGGATCATTGTATACCCTTAAATCACCCAATGAGGTACAGTTATCGCCTACGTCAGGAAGTCCGGTGGTCACATTCGTCGCATAACAAACCCCGTCATTGGTACTGACGACAATATTCGGAGGTGCGGTAATGTTGGGCCTGTCATTGTCCCTTACATAAACAATTACCGTTTCAGGGTAATTACTTTCACAATGCCCGTCATATTCAAGCGTGACATAATATGCCACAGAGGTAGTCAAAAGCGGTGTTTCATAAGAACTTCCCGTATGAATGGGAGGACCTGACTTAGTACTGTTATCATACCATCTGTATATAGGATTGGTAACGTCACCCGGCACAGATAACGAAATATTCATCTTTTGGTTGGGACATAATACCGGTATGTCCGGCTTGATGATCAGCGACTGTGCAGCACTGGCTTTCACATTCACTACAACTTTTTGTTTCTGGCTTTCACATTTCCCGGCTTCGGTTTGTGTTACATAATATTCCTGTATCCCGGGATCACTTGTCCTGATCTGGGGAGCCCTACTTAAAACCGCCATTTTACTGTCGTACCATTGTATATTATCTCCGGTAGCTGATAATGTTATGACCGGATCATTATGGCAAAGGTCGATATTGGGTGTAGTCACCGGAAGTGCGGAAACAGGTAATACTTCAACATCTACAGTTGTTTTGTATCCTTCGCAGGCCAGACCGCCTGCTTCAATAGTCTGTGACACTTTCCAGCTTTGCGTTCCTAAAACTGCCGTATTGGGTGTAGGAGGGCCCGGTAAAAGCGTTCCTCCTGTTGTATACCAATTGGCTTTATTGCTTTCCACAATCGACAACGGCACCGCATCCACACCATAACAATAATTAGTCGCAATTACCGTAGGTGGATCAGGTGTTTTCCGGACCTCAATCTGTTTACTCATGGATGTTTGTCCCGGACAACCGTTGGTGATGGTCAGCTGTAACGTTTTGTTATTATAGGTACTGTCTACCAGAGACAAATTAAGGATAGGGCTATTTCCGCCGACAATCGTTTCCGTACCGGTTCCTGTATCTATTATTTTCCATGTATAACCGGTAATATTACTCCCATTGCTCTGAATACCCAGCCCTTCAGCCTGTAAAGGCGATTTGTTACAGATCACAGGCAAAGAAATATCGGCAATTGAAGGGACATCTATAAATGTAAGTACCGCAATACTGGATGTTTCAGTTTCCGATCCATCCCGTTTTGTTACGACACAATGATACATGCCTTCGGTAGTAGCCGTATATCGATCATACCTGGCACCCGGTATAGCTGATCCATTCTTGTACCACTGGTAATTTACCTGTATTCCTGTGGTCACCACTACTTCAAAAGTAGCTGATAGATCCGATTTACATACTACCTGGCTCTGGGGATGCGTTACGATCAGATTCCCCCATGCATTCGTACTAACAATCAGTAGAATGCAAAATGCCCAAAAGGCTTTTTGGGTAAAAAATGACATGATAGATAATCTCTTGCTAAAAATCATCAGAAAATTAAATATAAACAATCCCCATCCCAATTACAATTGTCCAAAATGTAACTTCATTTTAAAAGCAATTTTTCTACATTTTACGCAAAAAAAAGATTATTGTTACATTCTTTGGCATGATGTTCGCTATTTTTGATCAATTATGTAAAGATATCAAAAAAAACTGTTCACAAAAAGATGAACAATGACCTGGAAGGAACTTTTACCTAATAATAAAACAGCGCTTACACAGGTATTCTCTTCGTTACGCTCATATAATTACCGTCTGTATTTTACAGGACAGTGTATTTCTATGATCGGTAACTGGATGCAACAGGTGGCCATGAGCTGGCTGGTATACCGGCTTACCGGATCGGTATGGCTATTAGGTGCTGTTGCCTTCACCAACCAGATTCCCAGCTTTTTGATTTCCCCTTTTGCCGGGGTACTTACTGATCGTTTCGACCGCCGGCGGATCATGGTACTGACGCAATCCCTTTGCATGGTGGAAGCATTGCTACTGGCAACCCTGGTACTTACCGGACTTATCCAGGTGTGGCATATCATTGCCTGCAGCCTGTTTGTAGGTGTGGTGAATGCATTTGACGGGCCTACGCGCCAATCGATGGTTGTGGAGATGGTGGACCATAAAGAAGACCTGAGTAATGCCATTGCATTAAATTCTGCTGTGTTCAATGCTGCACGCCTCATAGGTCCTTCCGTTGCAGGTATCCTGATCGCATTGATCGGTGAGGGTTATTGTTTCCTGCTGAACGGGTTGAGTTATATTGCCGTAATCGGCGCCTTACTACTGATGCGCATGCCAAAACATAAAAAAATCCGGAAACAGGAAAAAATATTTGCCGGGTTCATTGATGGCTTCAAATATAGCTACCATTTTTTCCCTATCCGGGTATTGTTGATGCTGGTGGCATTACTGAGTCTCACCGGATTGCCGTTTATTGTCCTGGTCCCGGCATTTACCCGGGATGTTTTGGGTGGAGACAGCCATACCCTGGGTTTCTTTATGTCGTTCATCGGGGCAGGGGCCCTGGCTGCCGCCATTTACCTTGCTGCGCGTAAAAGCGTACTGGGACTGGGAAAAGTCGTTTCCATCATGGGGGTTGTCTTCGGATTGGGGCTGGTTTGTGTTTCATTCCTGCGGATCCACTGGATGGTATACCTGATGCTCATTCCGACCGGATTTGCCATGATCGCTACCCTGGCTTCCATCAATACATTGTTACAGACCCTGACCGATAATGATAAACGCGGAAGAGTCATGGGATTTTATACCATGGCTTTAATGGGGGTGGCTCCTTTCGGAAGCCTGCTATACGGAGCAGTGGCGGATTGGATAGGGGTACCTTATACCATGATGGGCGGAGGGATCATCTGTGTGTTGGGAGCCTTATATTTTGAAAAATGGCGGCCTGTTGTCCGTCGTTTTTCCCGTCGCGTATATGTCCAGAAAGGAATTATCCCTGAGATAGCACAGGGAATCAATTACAGGAATTTTTAGACCCTTTCTCAATCGTTTATCCGGTATTCGGTGAATATTTTAGCATGATCCGGATAATTTCCCGGCCTTCCGCCCGATGAAAATATTACCCGGGAAAACGGAGCAATTTGAAAAATAATGATTAAATTTGTTATTGTATCTCACAGGGAACTCAAATCATATAATATAAAACATAACATTAACACGATACATTTATGGCACAAACAATTAAATCAGGCATAGCGATGCTGAATATTCTGGAAAGCTGGGGCATTGACCACGTTTATGGAATTCCGGGAGGATCCTTCAATTCAACTATGGATGCTTTATATGAAAAACGGAAGAGCATCCGTTATATACAGGTCAGACATGAAGAAGTAGGTGCCATAGCCGCAGCGGCAGAAGCCAAACTTTCCGGGAAAATAGGTGTCTGTTTCGGGACGGCCGGACCGGGAGCGACACACCTGTTCAACGGACTGTATGATGCCCAGATGGACCATGTCCCGGTACTGGCGCTTATCGGGCAGGTATCCTCAAAAGCGATGAATTACAATTCATTCCAGGAATTAAACGAAAACCCTATGTTTGTAGATGTCAGCATCTACAACCGCACCGTGATGAACCCGGAAAGCCTTCCTTTTATTGTAGATGAAGCCATCCGTAAAGCATATGAACACAAAGGAGTGGCAGTAGTTACTATTCCTGTGGATTATGGCTTCGCAGATATTCCGGACACCGATGTTTCATCAGCAGGAAACCACCGGACAGGCTTTCCTATGCCAGACCCTAAGGATATCGCGGCTGCCGTAAAACTGATTGAAGCGGCTGAAAGGCCGGTGCTCTATATCGGACAGGGTACCAGAGGGGCTAAAGATGAAGTGATCGCATTGTCTGAACATTTTTCAATGCCTATTGTAGCCTCTGTCCTAGCCAAAGGGATCATTCCCGACCTTACTGAAAATTTTATGGGCATGGCGGCAAGAGTGGCTACCAAGCCTGCAAATGAAGCGCTTGCTGCTTCCGACCTGATTGTTTTTATCGGCAGTGATTTCCCTTTTGCCCGTTTTTTCTTTCCATCCACGGCAAAATTTATCCAGGTGGATATCGATTCCTCGAAGCTGGGCAGCCGGCATAAAACCGATGTGGCTATCCTGGGCGATGCCAAAGAGAGCATGAAGCAGATGATCAGAACAGGTGGGAAAAAACCGGTCACCAAATTTCTGGAAGCCAACCGGAAAAACCGGAAAAACTGGCTGAACTGGTTGAAAAGCTTTGAGACAAGAACAGATGTTCCGATACTGGTAGAGCCTGTTTTTAAGGAAATTAACCGTATTGCCACCCGTGATGCCATTTTCATTACCGATGTGGGCAATGTTACCGTCCATGCTATCCGTTTGCTCCACATGAACGGAGAACAACAATTTACTACCTCAGGGTTATTTGCGACCATGGGTTATGGCGTGCCGGGAGGGATCGCAGCCAAACTGAGTTACCCTAAAAGACAAGTTTTTACATTGAGCGGCGACGGCGGATTTGCAATGGTCATGCAGGACATCATCACACAGGTAAAATACCAGCTTCCTGTGATCAACCTTGTTTTTTCCAATAACTCCCTGGGATTTATCGATGCCGAACAGGAGGATACCAACCGGGTGAAGTACGGGGTCGATCTGGCCGGAGCCGATTATGCAAAAATCGGAGAAGCCATGGGTGCCAAAGGTTTCACCATTACCCATTATGACCAGTTGGAAAAGGTTTTTAACGAAGCTGCCCAAAGCACCATCCCTGTGGTGATCGACGTGAAAATCGGGAACAAACGCCCATTCCCGGCCGAAGCCATGATCCTGGATGAAAACAAATACGGAAAAGAAGCCGTGGAAGCTTTCAAAAAACGTTACGATGTGAAGGAGATGCCTATGCTGAAAGAGCTTTTGTAAGACTGCTCACCGGGTTCAATATTTCAGGGGTTGCGTATAGTCACTTATGGCTTCCAGCCGTACATTCCCGGCTAAAGTCGGTTCGATGGGTGCACGCTGAAGGCTTATTTTCTGACCAAGGTATTCGACTTCTCCCATTTTATTCCTCTGAAGGGTGGTGCCCAGCTTTATAAAGAATGGGAACAGGTCTTCACCTACGGCAATACTCATATCTTCGATCATCTCTTCCCATGACAACCTCTTATCCGGGGTATCTGCCCAACGGTTATGTTGTATCCAGCGCCAACGGGGATACCAGGTAGGCCCGTATCTGTCATCCATCTTTTGCCAGATGTACCATACCTTATTCCAGGCTGTTCCGTAACCCCATATTTTCCGTCCTTCTTCATTTTCGTAATGTTTACTCAGGTCCAGTTTGGTGAGGACACCTTCCTTATCAAATATCTTGTTGCATTCCCGGTTGGATTTACGCAATAATGAGGTATCGAATGTGGCATTTACTTTTCCCTGGAACCAGCCGGCGTGAGCTTCTCCCTGATTCGGGACAGGCGAATGCCCGGCTTTCTCTCCTTTGCTGTTCAAAGGTCCGGCCATGGTATGGGCCAGTTCATGCCCGAAAACAGACAACAGGCCAAATGTGCTCAGGCTGATGATCCCGTTTTCTTTGGGCCTGAACGCATTCACCGCCCATCCGCCACCGTCACCGGCAGCTAAAATTAGGTACATGGGTTCATCGGTAGATTTCGAGGGCAACCATTCTTCTACCTTCCGCATGGCCAGGGGAATATCCCGGTTCACACAGTTCAACAGGTCTTCTTTTTGGTTTTCTGCATAGTATAACACGATCTTTCCCATTTGTTGTTCCAGCTCGGGATAAATTCCTCCGCCTCCACCCATGGTCACGGGAAAAGGAGAAGATCCGCCAACAGGTTTCTTTCCTTTGGATGCCCACAGTAATGTTTCTTTGATCACGGTATTCACATTTTCTTTTTTCTCCTCAGGATCATCTCTTTTATAACGGAAGGCATCAGGGTGACCGATAATCACCACATGCCCCTTCTTGTATTTTGAACCAATGGCTATCGGCTTCCGGGTTTCGCCTATTTGAAGCACCTCCCATGATTTATTCCCGGAAGGTACGGCATACCGGATACCATCCGACATTTCGGTTTTTCCGGTAATGGCCCCTCCAAAATGCTGCATCAAGCGGCAAATGCTCCAGTTTTCCAGCATCGTTGTATCCCTCAGTGAGGGGGCCATGATAACCAGTCCTCCTCCCCGACTGACAAACTGATCCAATGCTTCTATTTCTTTATCCGTATAGGATTGTGCCTTAGGGTCGGACTGTTCCGTAATGACCACATTAAATTCAGGATTATCGAACCAGCCGAAAGGATAAATTTTCTCATCCCGGTTATAATAGATCCGGATACGCGATTGTCCTCCCTTTTCCAATATGGAATTCAGGCAGGCCATACTACCGACTGAACGGAATCCCAGCCGGTTCAACCGTGAAGGCATATCCCACAAACTGGCAAAGGAACATTGATGGGCAATATCCATCAGTACATTGATCCCGTTATCATTATCGATCTTCTGGTCAGGCCAGGGATACATCCTGGATGCTTCCACGGGAAGTGTTTTTCCCGAATGCCAGTACTCTTCAATCAGGGCATCGGTAATTTCCACTTTGGGTGTTTGTCCGGCGCAGGCGCCTAATAACAAGGTGAATATAATCAGCTTAAAAATGTTTTTCATGGTGAACAGATTCAATAATTTTTAATCATCCGGCTATCAAATGCTATCTATATATTTTGCAATGATAGTACATTTGTTTGTTCAACCGGATGACATTTATCACCTTTTCTTCCGGTGATCAATGATTTTCCTGTCCCGGGAAGTTGTCTACAGGAAAAATACATATCTTTATGGGATATCTTCAGGAGCGGGTATCTACACATAATGAACGGTCTTATTGATGCAAACAATGTTTCACTTTCTAAATATAATACGGCGATGAAAAAATGGATGATAACTGTAATGGCTTTGATCTGGGTATGTTCGGTTTATGCCCAGCCTGAAAAATTCAATGGTTTGGATATGAATATGGGGAACCTGCACCGTCTGTCGGATGCGAAGACCCGTTCAATCAGCCCGGAAAATTTTACCGGTGAAAAAGGGAAAGGGGGTATGGCCGATCCCAAAGACCGGGATAAGCGGAATGTGGCCAATGCCCACCATGCGGCAAGGGACCTTGGACAGGGATGGAAAGTGAATCCGTATATCAGGATTGAACCCAGGGAAACGGTCACTATTGCGGAAATAGAAGGTCCGGGCGCTATCCAGCACATCTGGATGACTCCCACAGGAAACTGGCGTTTTACGATCATACGCATTTACTGGGATGATGAAAAGGAACCTTCGGTAGAATGTCCTGTCGGTGATTTCTTCGGTATGGGATGGGGTGTATATGCCCCGTTGTCGTCGCTGGCTGTTTGCGTAAATCCGGGCAGTGCTTTCAATAGTTACTGGACAATGCCTTTCCGTAAAAAATGCAGGATCACGATGGAAAATATCAACGACCAGGACGCGATGGTGTTGTATTACCAGATCGATTATACACTTACCGATGTCCCGG
>JAISOY010000188.1 GCA_031275285.1 Bacteroidales bacterium
TACCGGTTATGCTGTCGGTAGAAGTTTGTTCCTGTGGGAAACATTCCACCACCGATAATAAAAAAATGAAGATGCCCGCTATTTTTTTCATAGTCATATCATCAATTTTCACTTAAAACAAATATCCATCACACATAGTTTTTATCTTTTTCTTTACAGCCAATAAGGCTGGATCTTCAGCTTTCAGTCTATCCCTTATGTTTCATTCACAAACTTACATAAAAATCCCAATGGATAAGAACATAGCATGAGAAAATAAAAGCCTTATGGGAAAACATAGAAAAACACGCTGATCATATTAATAAAAGTAAGTTCAGTCCGCTTTATAAATAAAAACCATATCAACCCATAAAATTACGAATGAATATAATCATAACATAAATGACCGGTACCTGATGTGACTGGAATAAACACACATAGGAATCAGTGTATGTTTTTGGATACTCCCTGATTTATATCTATTTTTGAAACATGAGTGCAATCTTTATCTCATTTTTTCTATTTAAGTAATGCCAATAAATTAATGTCATACTTAATAACCGTAATCAATTTGATCAATGCGACTTAAAAAGACAATAAATAGCACTGAGTGCTTAACTTATTATCAACCATGAAAAAATCTTATTTCCTTTTAGCGGGACTTTTTATCCTGTTCTCTTCCTGTTCCCAAAAAGAGATATATCATTTATCCGATTACGGATTACATCCGGATAGCAGAGAAAATGCATCTCCTTTATTTGCAGCGGCGTTGGAAAATATATGGCAGAATTGCGATAAGCATAAGAAAATATGGATCATTCTTCCGGCCGGCCGTTATGATTTTTATCCCGAACAGGCGGCTTTAAAGGAATACTATATTTCCAACCATGACCAGACCAATCCTAAATGTGTGGGCATTCCTTTTGAAAACATGAAAAACATCACCTTTGACGGACAAGGTTCTGAATTGATATTCCATGGAAGAATGTTGCCTATATCCCTGATCAATTCGCAAAACTGTACACTAAAAAATTTTCATATCGATTTTGAGAATCCACATATCAGTCAGGTACAGGTAATTGAAAATGATCCGGAGGCCGGAAGTATCACATTCAAAGTCGCACCCTGGGTGAAATACGGGATACGTGACAGCACACTGGTAGCTATGGGGCATGGTTGGGAACACATATCAAACAGCGGTATTGCTTTCGAAGAAAAAACAAAAAGGCTGGTATACCGTACAAGCGACCTGCGGATGGGTAGCAGGGGCGTAGCAGAAGTCTCACCCGGAGTGATCAGGTCTTTCAAATGGAAAGACGCACGCCTGGTACCCGGTACCGTCATTGCCATGCGTGGACCCGGCCGTCCCACACCGGGTATCTTCATGTCGCACGATACGAACACCCGGCTCGAAAACATACAGGTACATTATGCAGAAGGTATGGGATTGCTGGCACAAATGAGCGAGAATATCACACTGGACGGTTTCTCCGTATGCCTTCGCGGCGAAGACGATCCACGTTACTTTACCGCACAGGCAGATGCCACGCATTTTTCAGGATGTAAGGGAAAGATCATTTCCACCAATGGACTATATGAAGGTATGATGGATGACGCCATCAATATTCACGGTACTTATCTGAAGGTAATCCGTAGGACGGATGACAAGACCCTAGAAGGACGTTATATGCATGGACAGAGTTACGGTTTTGAATGGGGGCGTCCGGGGGATGCGGTACAATTTATCCGGGCGAACACAATGGAAATTTGCGGTACGAAGAATGAAATTACTACCATAGAGTCTATCGACAAACCGAGCGAACATGGGGCCAAAGAATTCAGAATTACATTCCGGGAACCGTTAGATCCTGAAATAAATGAAAGCGGACCTTACGGCATTGAAAACCTGGAGTGGACACCCGAAGTGGTTTTCAGTCATAATACCATACGCAATAACCGGGCACGGGGAACTTTATTCAGCACTCCTAAACGAACAGTCATCGAACATAACCTGTTCGACCATACATCAGGTAGCGCGATCCTGTTATGCGGCGATTGCAACGGATGGTTCGAAACCGGTGCCTGCCACGATGTCGTGATACGAAAAAATAAGTTCATTAATTCCCTGACCAACATGTTCCAGTTCACCAATGCGATCATATCCATTTATCCGGTAATTCCGGATTTAGAGAACCAGAAAGAGTATTTTCACAGCGGTATCGTCATCGAAGATAATATTTTTGAGACTTTCGATATTCCGATCGTTTATGCAAAATCAGTGGACGGGCTTATTTTCAGGAATAACATCATCAATCACAACCATGATTATCCTGCTTTCCACCGGAATAAAAAAGCATTTCTTTTTGAACGGGTGACCAATTACACCATAAAAGGAAACACATCCGACGGGCAACCGATGGATGAACCATTGCTTTAATGCTAATCCCCGGTTTGTATCCTGATCATAACTGAAACAGGAAACATTCTAAACTCAAGCCGGGAATCCGCCGGATCACTGAAATATCTAAATCTGCTGTTGGACCTGATCTCATCACAACCACTGATCTATCATAAGTTCCTGATTAACCAGTGGCATATAAGCATTTTTCTATTCCGGGGGAGGCTATTTCTTCTGGTATTCCTTTGGCGGTACCCCTGTTGCCTGTTTGAAATACCGGCTGAATTGCGATTGGTCGGGAAAGTGCAATTCATCGCTTACCTGCTGGATGGTCATATTGGTTGAGGTCAGCAGGGCACGGGCATTAAGGATCACATATTCCCTGATCCATTCCCCTGCATGTTTTCCACTTACTTCATGAATAAGCGATGAAAGGTATTTGGGCGTCAGACACAGAATATCCGCATAAAATTTTATATTCCGTTCGTTCCGGTAATGCTTTTCCACTTCACGGATAAAACGTTCGAAAATTTCTTTCTTCCTGTTTTGAGGTTCAGCAGGCTTTTTTTCATCCTTAAAAAAAAGATAACAAGCTTCATAGAACAGGATGCGGAAAAATTCCTGAACCATACGCAGGCGGTAACTGTTATCTTTCTCTTTCATTTTTTCCTTGATGATATGGTAAATCGATGAAAACATAAACATCTGGGAATCAGAAAGGAGAAGATAAGGTGTTTGCATTACAATTTTCTGCAAAGCCATGGTCTCGATAAAATCGCTTTGCGTATCGAAAAAATCGCTTCTGAACAACATAAAACCTGCCTTAAAATCAGGGCTCATGCCAAGTGTCTGGAAGATCTGTCCATGAAAAATTACAAAAGCGTGATTTTCCGTAAAAGTATAGGTATTTAGTCCGATCTGTAATTTTGCATATCCCTGAGTACAAAACGCCAGCATCACCATCTCAAAACGGATGGGATATTCGACTTTAGCCATACTTTCCAGATCATCAATGGGATGAGTCAAATTGTCGAAAATCATAAAATTATCAGAAAGCTCTTCTACCCTGATATTATCGCGGATAGCCCTGAACCCGACATCCAATACTGAAGTATTCATTTTATGTTTGACTATTGGTTTACATTTCGACTTTTTGCACAAAAATAAGACAATATTATACAAATAGACGAACATATTCGACCTTTTGACAAACAATACCGACCTTTTCAACTTTTATACTTACGACACTACTCTAATTTTGCACACAATTAAAAAATAAGATATGAACAAAATATTGTTTATTGTTATAGCTGCATCCTTTATTTTATCGGCCTGCGGTAACAGTTCTAACAACAGGGGTTTCGTCCGGAGTGTGAAAACAGTGAAACCGTCCCTGGTTGATAGTATCGCAGTAAGGAGTTTTCCAGGCGTAGTTAAAGAGACCCAAAAAATAAATGTTGGATTTAAAACTCCGGGACAGATCACACAAATATATGTTAAAGAGGGTGATTATATTAAAGAAGGCAATATCGTTGCCCGGCTGGATGATAAAGATTATAAGCTGCAAGTGGCAGCCACGCAGATACAATTCGACCAGTTGGCATCCGAAATAAAACGCCTTGAAGAGTTGCACAGGCGCAACAGTCTTTCGGGTAATGACTACGAAAAAGCAGTTGCTGGATTTGAAGCGCTCGGCGTGCAGTTGCAAAGCCATAAAAACACGCTTGAATATACTGTTTTAAAAGCCCCCCTTTCGGGATACGTGCAATCTGTCAGCTTCAGGGCAGGCGAAATGGTCGATGCTGGTATGGCTGTCATTTCCCTTCTCGACCTCAGCAGCGTATCCATCGAAACCGATATTCCATTGTCGCTTTTTCTGGAAAAAGAACAATTCGGAAAGATCTGGTGTACATCAAATGTATTCCCCGACATGAAATTTCCCCTGAAATATATCGGCATCAACCGTAAATCGGGAGGTAACCAACTTTATAAAATGCATCTGGTCAGTGATTCGAAAGAACCTGTAAAGCTGGTGGCAGGTATGAATGTGGAAATCGCCATCGAAGTAAATTGTCCCGATGTAAAAACGGGATACATACTTCCGATGAATGCGGTTGTTTCCGAAAACGACAGGAATTATGTATGGGTTTTGTCGCCCGACACCACCGTTTCACGTCGTGAAATTACCATTAAAGGAATTGATTCCGATGGGAATTTCATCATCGGATCAGGAATTTCGGGTAATGAAGATATCGTATATGCAGGTGTGGGCGTACTCCAACAGAACGAAAAAGTACGGGTGATCTCCGCACCGTCGAAAAGTAACATGGGAGGGTTGTTGTGATGCATATATCGGAATATTTCTTTCAGAAAAAAACGATTTTCTGGTGCCTGATATTCGCTATTGTGGTAGGCGGTATCTATTCCTTTATTGTGATGCCCAAACTTGAGGATCCTGAGATCGCGGTCAAACAGGCGATGATCATCACCCCTTACATGGGAGCATCAGCTTATGAAGTGGAACTGGAAGTGACCAGTATTATCGAGGAAGAACTACGTACCATGAACAATATTCAGGATATCCAATCTCATTCGTCCGAAAACATTTCTTCCATTGCCATTAACCTTGAATATACTGTTTCCGATAAGGATATAGAACAGCGTTGGGATATGCTCAGGCGCAAGGTACAGAATGCTGCCGACAAACTGCCTTCGGGTGCAATGGCGCCGATTGTGGTGGATGATGTGAGCGATGTGTACGGTATGTTTTATGCCCTTACTGCCGATGGTTACAGTTATGCCGAACTGGAAAAGTACGCGCGTTTCCTGAAACGAGAACTGCTCGAAGTTAAAGGTGTCAGGCGCATTGAATTGTTTGGCGCATGGGACGAATGCATCGATATTGTTCTGGCCAAGGAAAATATCGCACAGACGGGAATTTTCCCCATGCAGATCATGAGCGCCATCGACGGCCGCAACAAACCCGTCAGTATCGGAGCCTACGAAAGCGGTGATAAAAGGATCAGGCTGGCCATCGACGGCAAATTCAGGAGTGTGGAAGATGTACAAAACCTGATGATAAGTACACCAAAAGGCGAACAGGTACGGTTGAAAGAAATCGCAGATGTAACACGTACTTATACCGACCCGCAGACTTATGGTTTCTGGGTCGACAGCAAACCCGCCATTGCCATTTCCATCTCTATGGAACCTGATGCGGTTGTTACACAAGTCGGTAAACGTACCGACCGACGGTTAGCCGAATTAGCCGACCGTCTGCCCGCAGGATTCGAATACACCAAGATCTATTTTCAACCCGATAAAGTGTCGGATGCCATCTCTTCTTTCATGATCAACCTGGTGGAATCGGTGGTCATAGTAATCCTCGTACTGATGCTGACTATGGGCTTCCGTAGCGGGGTAATCATCGGAATAGGCTTACTACTGACCGTACTGGCGACTTTTCCGCTACTGCTGGCGGCAGGAGGCACATTACAGCGGATCTCGCTCGGCGCTTTCATCGTTGCTATGGGGATGCTGGTGGACAATGCGGTCGTCATTATGGACGGTATATTGGTAGACCGGGGAAAAGGGAAGCCACCCCGAAAAGCATTATTTGATACGGCTAAAAATACTGCTATCCCTTTGCTTGGCGCAACCATCATCGCCATATCCACTTTCCTTGTCGTATTCTTATCGGATGATTCGGCAGGCACCTATGCCCGCGACCTCTTCCTCGTATTATGTATTTCCCTGCTTCTCAGCTGGGTACTGGCATTGACGCAGGTTCCCATGTTTGCAGCCATACTATTGCCCTCACGTGAAAAAAGAAAAGACGTTAAAGAACAGCTCGATCGCCCCATTCACCGAGGCATCCGTAAACTACTTACTTTTTTCATGCGCCATAAAACCGCAACTGTTTCGGTAAGTTTGTCGTGCCTGTTATTAGCAGCATTGGGATTTTTTAAAGTGAAGAACCTCTTTTTCCCTGACTTTGAATATGAACAGCTTTACATCGAATATACATTACCGCCACAAACAGGTCCCGACAGGATAAAGGAAGATATTCATGAAATAACCGGTAAATTGTTAAATTATGAAGAGGTAAAACGTGTGGCTGCAAGTCAGGGCAGGACCCCTTCACGTTATTGCCTTGTGAGGGCAACCAATTCGGTAGGCGATAATTACGGCGAATTTATCGTTAACTTCAAGGATTATAAAACCGCCAACCGAATGCGATCGGTCATTGAAAAAGAATTACGCAGCGATTATCCCGATGCTTATGTCCGGGCACGCAAATACAACTTCTCAATCGCGACTTCGCATCGAATCGAAGTGCTTTTTTCTGGGCCCGATCCTGCCTTACTCCGTGAACTTAGCCGTCAGGGGCAGGAAATCATGCGAAACTGTGTTTATACCGACACATATTCCGTTTGCGATAACTGGCAGATGACAGGCAAATCCCTTTATGCGCACTACGACCAACAGGCAGCAGGACGAGCGGGAATAACGCGCAGTGATGTTGGAAATGCAATGAGCGCCGCTACCGACGGGCTTCCCATCGGCCTTTTCAGTGACAATGACAAATCATTGCTGATCAACCTGAA
Source organism: Bacteroidales bacterium (assembly GCA_031275285.1). NCBI lineage: Bacteria > Pseudomonadati > Bacteroidota > Bacteroidia > Bacteroidales > Bacteroidales bacterium. The sequence goes on from JAISOY010000188.1 coordinate 6,985, forward strand.
AATAAGGGATTCATTCGGCAATCGCATCAAGGACTTAAAAGATATTCCCGTATGGGGAATGATGCCGAACATCAGCATGGGACAGGATGAAATCATGGGACTGATGAACGGATCAATGTCGGTCGACGATCTTACCGACGAAATGTTCCGTACCGTTCCACTCAGTCAGGTAACCCTCGATGTGGAACCTTTGTTCGAGGAAACCGTTGTGTATCGTTACAATGGACAAAGGAGCATTAAGGTACAGTGCGAACCGGACGAAACAAGCACGCCTGCTGCAGTTAAAAACGACATTTTTGACGCCATCTCGCAGATAGAACTGCCCGAAGGTTATACGGTGCAATGGCTGGGCGAACAAAAAATGCAAAAAGATGCCATGGTCAATATTTTCAAATATATTCCAGTGGTCGCCTTACTTATATTACTGGTATTATTATTGTTGTTCAACGATTTGCGAAAACTCTTCCTTGTATTGTTCTGCCTTCCGTTTGCCCTTGTGGGTATCACACCTGTCCTGCTGATCACGGGAACACCTTTCACCTTTATGGCGATTCTCGGACTGATGGGACTGGTCGGCATGATGATCAAAAATATGATCGTGTTGATCGATGAGATCACGCGCCGTACCAAAGAAGGCACAGAACCTTACGAAGCCATCATCGCCTCTACCGTCAACCGTACCCGCCCCGTAGTAATGGCATCGGCAACCACCATATTAGGTGTGCTTCCCCTGGTATTCGACCCGATGTACTCCAGCCTCGCCATAGCCATCATGTCTGGTTTGACCGTAGGAACGATCATTACGTTGATCCTGCTTCCCATTTTCTATTCCGTTCTTTTCAAAATCAAAAATCCTCAAAACGCATGAAGAAGCCATTGATCCTGTTTCTCATCATATATTTGTCTGCAATCCATCTTCAGGCACAGTTGGTGCTCACTGCCGAACAATGCCGCCAGATGGCGCTCGAAAGCAATGAAGATGTGAAAATAGCCGGCTATCAATACGAAAAGGCGGTTATCGATAAAAAAAGTACCCGAACTTCTTATTTACCGAAAATTGCAGGATCGGCAACCTATGCCTATCTTTTCGAGGATATCGACATGGGAATGGATTTCGACCTCAGCGCAATGGGAATGCCCGGGGTATCAGTTCCCATCGACATGGCGATGAGTATGAAAGGCGCCTATATGGCCGGCATCACCCTCCAGCAGCCGATATATGCAGGCGGCAAGATCGTTACGGGAAACAAAATGGCCGATAAAGGTGTGGAAATAACCGAAGAGAATAAACGACTGGCACAGATGACAGCCATTGCCGAAGCCGAGAACGGCTACTGGGTATACGTTTCCGTAAAAGAAAAGGTGAAGTTGCTGGAAAAATACAATGATCTGCTCGATTCTTTATTCCGGAATGTAGAAAATTATACACAGGTGCAGATGGCCACCGAAAACGACCTGCAGAAAGTGCGTACCCGAAGAAGCAACCTGCGGTACGAACTGCAGAAAGCACGAAACGGACTGGAACTTTCACGTATGTCGCTTTGCAGGATGATCGGCGTGGATATGGAAACCTCCATCATCGCCGTCGATACAGTCATCACGGTGCAAAAAGAAAACGATTACAGCTACGACCTCGCCCTACGTCCCGAATACAGGATATTGCAAAAGCAATTGGAATTGAAGGAAATGGATATCAAACTGACACGGGCCGATTTTCTCCCGGTGATAGGAGCAAGTGCGGGCTATACTTACGTAGGTGGATTGAAAATGGCAGGCAGCGACCTGGATATGAGCCTTCCGATGGTGATGGCATCCGTCAGTATCCCCATTTTTCATTTCGGCGAAGGTTCCAAAAAAATCAAAAGCGCACGCATTGCCCGGCAAATGAGCGAGCTGGAACTGGAAAAAAACACCAAGCTGATGAATATCGAAGTACAGAATGCGTTGAAAGAGCTTCAAAGTTCCTTCATGATGATTGAAACCGCTGAAGATGCTTATGCAGAAGCCGAAAGCAACCTACGCCTGAATAAGGACAATTATGAACTGCAAATGGGTACGCTGATCGATGTCCTCGATGCACAAACCCAATGGCAGGAAGCATACAGCAACATCATTGAAGCAAAAGCAAATTATAAGATCAAGGAAGTAGAGTATAACAAGGCAACGGGGAGGTTGTAGGATAATTGAACAGACTGAAAGAGCTGGGTAGACTTAATCTGTTACTTTTTCCGTCAACTTTCGGATGTTCGTCGAAAGATGTTTTATTTACATCTATATCTTCCCCAGATCTTATAATAAGTAAGGGAAGTATAAGATATGATCTTTGCAATGGTTTTATTCCTCAAAAGAAGTTGTTGTATCCTGTAAAAAATCCCGATAAAGCCGACTAACAAAATGCTGAAAAGCAAGAACCTGATTGTCCAATGCTGCAAACAAACGGGCAGCCATTCATAGAAAAAGAAAGTACAGGCAACCGAAACGGCATAAATCACGATAACCCACAACCCATGGGTTGTTTCAATGGCATCGACAGGACATCTGTTCATGCATTTCATACAGCTTTCGCAGCGATATGTCCAAAAAGGACGTTTATCAATAGTTTTTATGGCATTTACAGGACACTGGCCGATACAAAAACCGCAATAAATACATTTATGGGATGCATAATATGATTTTGCTAAAAAATATCTTCCAACAAAATAATAGGCAAGGGCAACCGGTGAAATAATGATATCCTGAATAATATCTTTCCGGGAAGAAAAGTCTTTTTTGCCCACATATAACCGCTCAAAATGTTTCCTTATACGAAAACGGTTCTTTTCACAGATAAAATCAACCGATTTCTTTCTCAACGCAGGATGAATGGAGATCCAGTTGGACGGCATATCAAAAGGTATTTGCCCGATAATTTCATATCCTTTGTTTCTTAATATAACTGATGAAACCATAAAAGCAATTCCGGTCAATCCCGGAGTAACTATCTTGCCTATCTTCATCCCTGCCCGTGTATTCATCAATAGCAGCCTGTTTTTTCCTTTAGGAAAATTCCGGATGAAATCAAGCATGATTTTCGGGAAATTAAAACCATGAACAGACGAAATAATTCCAATGATGCTTCCGGAATCAATATTTTCCATAACGGAATAACCGGTTTCAGCAATATCAAACATCCTGCAATCAATTCCTTTTTCATGATACAGATCAGAAAACCATGAAGCAATCCGCCTGGAATTGCCCGTTCCCGAAAAATAAAATATGACAGCTTCCTGAGTGGAATTCATATAAACAAAATAAACCTTGAGTTACAAATGTAAGTTATATTCTGTCAGTATAACCGACCGTCTTTTCGTTTATGTTATTTCCGGTCCTCCCCGCTCCCACGTGATTCTCCCGCGAGAAAACAATGTTATGATATTTGAGTTTTAATGGAGATTTTTCGTTGCGAATATCGATTCCTACGATTATCTTTACCTCAACAATTAATAAAAACTATATGGAACCGAATAAAAACATGCTTATCGTTACGGGAAGTCCGCGCAGGAAAGGAAACACCGAGTTGTTGGCCAACGCTTTCATTAAAGGTGCCGAAGAAGCGGGACACAAGGTGACGCTGTTCGAAGCAGGACATAAGAAGATACAGGGTTGCCGGGCCTGCATGAAATGTTACAGCAAGGGACAGGCCTGCATTTACAACGACGATTTCAACGAAATGGCGCCCCTTGCCGAAGCAGCCGATATACTGGTGCTTGCCACACCCCTGTACTGGTTTTCGTTTCCTGCACAGATCAAAGCTGCCATCGATAAATTGTTTGCCTTATATGTCGGCAAACGCGATGTGAAGATCAAAGCGTGCGCGCTGATGGTATGTGCCGAAACCGACGATATGATTGATTTCGAAGGCATTGTCCGTTCTTACGAACTGATCTTTAATTATCTGAAATGGGACAATAGTGGTATACTTCTGATCCCGAATGTGAACCTTGTGGGCGACATTCTTAAAACAGATGCGCTTGACAGGGCGGAAGAATTCGGAAAAAATATCTGATTCTGGTACCGATGAGGCCGGAAAAGGAAATGTTGGATATGATCCTCGGATTTGCCGAATACGATCCGAGAATCAGGGCTGTCGGCATGGAAGGTTCACGTACCAACCCGAACGTGCCGAAAGATATTTTCCAGGATTACGATATTTCCTATCTGGTAACCGATATGAATTCGTTCATCGACCACCCTGCATGGATCGATGTTTTCGGAGAACGGTTGATCATGCAGACACCCGAAGCCATGTCGCTCTACCCTCCCGAACTGAACGGATGGTTTACATACCTGATGCTTTTTACCGATGGTAACAGGATCGATCTTGCCCTGATCCCCGTTGAAGAAGCTGAAAAATATTACAAAAGCGACCAACTGATCCGGATCCTGATGGATAAAGACGGGCTCTTTCCGCAGATACAAACACCTACTGATGAAGATTACCATGTCAGAAAGCCGACAAAGGAACATTTCGCCGATTGCTGCAACCAATTCTGGTGGGTATCCACTTATGTAGCCAAAGGCTTGTGGCGAAAGGAGATCCTGTACGCTATCGACCATCTGAACAATTATGTAAGATTCGAACTGTTGAGAATGTTATCATGGAAAGCCGGCATTATCACCGATTTTTCGTTAAGTGTCGGCAAAAACCATAAATACCTTGAAAAATACCTGACGCGTGAAGAATGGAGTAGGCTGATACCATCCTACAGAACCGATTCTTATGAAAGCTGTTGGGAGGCGCTTTTCTCTGTAACGGCACTGTTCCGCGAAACAGCATCGTTTGTTGCGCAAAAACTGGATTATGCCTATAACAAAAAAGAATACGACCGTGTAAACATGTATCTGAAAGAAGTGAGAAATAACAGCCAGAATAAACATTAAAACAGACAATACACCATGGCATACGCAGTTATTTCCTACCCTGATCTGAGCAAGTCCGATTTTGCCATGATCCAGGATTTCCGGAAAGATCATGATGAATGGTTATACACAGTAGTAGCGCCTCATTTCAGCTTTGTATTCCCCGTGTTTGACTTCGGTAAAGAAGATTTCACGGATGAAATATTGAAACTGACGGAAGACATCCGCCGTTTCGATTTTGTGATCCGTTGCTCCACCATCAATAAGGATTCTTTTTCCGATTACTTTCATGCGTTTCTTGTTCCCGACGAAGGGTACAGCAACATTGTAAAACTGCACGACAAACTGTATTCAGGCAAATTACAAAATAACCTGCGTTTGGATATCGATTTCATTCCGCATATCGGTATCGGCAATTCGAAGAATCAATTCAAATGCAAGCAAATGGCAGACGAATGGAATGGCAAAGATTTCGCCATCTACGGCTCGGTTTCACGCCTGACAATCGTTGAATTCAAGGAAAATAAGGTAACTGATTTGCAGGATATTTTGCTGGGCTAAAACCTTATTGTTATCATACAAATTAGCATATGGTTACTTCTCAATTACTCTACTCGCTATTAGTATGAATGATAATATAAAATTATGAATGTTGGGATTATCTCCATACTGATATTTATTCAACAGCCTAATACCATTCTGTGAACAGAACAAAAACATTGATTTTTTGTTCTGTCGATAAAACAAAATGCGCTTATTCATTCTGTTACCACTGTAACCGTTACGGTGGTAACAGAATGAAAATATGAGAAAATCAAATAGTTAATATATTATCTATTTATAAATTCAGATGCAGGTATCAAATGGATTATTATGTCATCTTTCTTAAATATATCGCTTTGATTAAGAGTGACAATGTGTCCTTTTTTATGTCAAGACTTTGCATAGCCTCTAAAAATCCAAAGAACTTTCATTTCTCACTTTTCCATTTCTCTGTGAAGATACATTATGAGATTAAAATATATACACGAATAATCGACTTCGGCAAATTTTTAAAATAATGGATTAAAATAGCACAAGTTTTGAATATCGTATTCAGACAAGTTCAGACACACATCATTCAGATAACTTACCATTAGCGAATTTCATTACAGCTACATTTGCAATTACCACAACTAATCAGATACAAAATGCATATATTTGCCCCCTCATCTTATGTAAAAAAATTGCCTTAAAAAAATATTTTTCCTTTTGAGGTGTCTTTATATAAAAGAAGTATATCCAACCATGTTTTAAATCCGACAAGACCCACCAGATTTATATGTTAGTATTCGAATACATCCTCATCCTCCTTGTTGCCATATTCATATCGAACCTTATCAACAGGTTTTTGCCATCTGTGTCCGTACCTATCATACAAATTTTGCTGGGGGCGCTGATTGCCCTAATACCTTTGAATTTTAAACTGGAACTGGAACCAAGCCTGTTTTTTATTCTGTTCATCGCCCCGCTTGTATTCAATTCCAGCATGCTGATGGACAAACAATCTTTCTGGGCATTAAAAGTACCGATCATGAACCTGGCTTTCCTACTCGTATTTGCCACGGTAATCGGTATCGGATACCTGACCCACCTGTTGATTCCCACCATTCCGCTTGTTGCTGTCTTTGTACTCATGGCTGCCCTGGCACCTACCGATGATATAGCCGTATTCTCCGTTGCCAAGCGGGTGAATGTGCCACCCAGGATCATGAATATCTTATCCGGAGAATCCATTATCAACGATGCCTCAGGTATCGTGTGTTTCCAGTTTGCCGTAGCAGCCGTTGTTACAGGTACGTTTTCGGTGACCGATGCCATCGGACGATTCATTATACTTGGATTGGGCGGTATTCTTGTAGGACTTGCTTTTACTTTACTCAAATATGCACTTGTCCGATGGATCCGTTCCCTGGGTATGGAAAACGTTACCCTTCATATCCTTATAGAAATACTGACGCCTTTTCTCGTTTACCTGATTGCTGAGACACTGGAGGTGAGCGGTATTCTTGCCATTTTTTCGGCAGGTATCGCACACTCGGTAGGACGCAAGAAGCTGAATCCTGAAAATGCCAGTCTGAACATTGCTTCCGACAGCATCTGGAATGTGTTCTCCTTTACGTTGGAGGGCCTGGTATTCCTGATATTAGGCACACAACTGCCGGATATCCTGAGAACGGTCCAGAGTGGTTCTTACCCCGTAGAGACATGGGAAATTGTCCTTTATGTCCTGCTGATCACACTGATATTCGCACTGAGCCGTTTCGTCTGGTCCTACTGTAGCATACGAAAAAAGGTATATCATGATCCGGATCATCCGATATCCAAGTTCAGGGCCTGCATGATTTTTAGTCTGTCGGGGGCAAGAGGCGCCGTCACCCTGGCAAGTGTTTTGTCCATTCCTATTCTTCTGAACGACGGTTCCGCTTTTCCGCAGCGCGATATG
>JAISOY010000189.1 GCA_031275285.1 Bacteroidales bacterium
TTTACAACCATTTCATTTTGAGTGGCATATATGGTAAGCCCTGTCGTATGTGCATTAATTAAAATAGGAAAATCATGTGTTTGATCCGGGTCAATATAAGCATAGCGGTGGGTATGGCCACACAACATGGCTGTAATACCTGCATTATCCAGGATAGGAAGAAATTTCTTTTTCACATCGAGAGGTCCATGCCAATCCGATCCAAGCGGAGGGATATGGATCACCACAATCCGGTATTTAGCTGTTTTGAATAATTCGTTTTCCAATTCTTTTTTCAACCACTCTTGCTGTTCCGTACGATAGGCATCAAACTGGGCAAGGCCGGAATATTCAATATCCGAATCCGGTTTATCTTCCCCGGCATCCAGGACAATAAAATGAACAGGTCCCTGACGGAATGAATAATACAGTTTTCCGGTATTGGTAGGAAAATATTCAGGGAAATAGACACTGAATTTTCCGCGCGTTTCATGGTTTCCACGTGCAAAAAAAACAGGAACTTCGCTTGCAAAGAGCTTTACAGCATCATCCATGAAGCCGGAAAAAAACTGTTGTTCATCATTCATGGATGACACCATATCTCCATTCAATATCACCATATCAGTTTTCCCGTACTTAACGTCTTTTGTCAATGCCTGCAGGTCATCTACACGACTGTGTATATCATTGATCACAACAAAAGATATATCTTGCTTGTTATGATCGAGCGTTGTAAAACAAAACGGCTTGCGTGAATAAACGTTCGAAGAGACGACATTGCCGTATAGTACCTTGTGTTGTCCTTCATAACTCAATACTTCTTTCGAAAATATGCGGTAACGGTATTCAGTTCCTTTTTCCAACCCGGAAATGGTTATTTTGTGTAATTGTCCCACTACACGGTTACCATTACTTGTCTGATAATATGGAGAACGTTCTTCCGAATAAAAACTTTCACTTCCCGAAGGTGCCAGCTCAACCCATGATACAGCATTTTTATCAGTAGTCCATACAATCGTGACCTCATTTTCCCCAACGGCCTGCAGGTAAGGACCATGAGTGATCTTTATACCTTGGGAAATAGCTGATATAGGAAGGACTACGAAAAGAATAATAAGAAAACTATTTTTCATCTGTTAAAATTTTTAAAGTCGGATGTATTTTCACATCCAGATCTATTCATTAGTTGATTTTAAAGTATCTTATTTTAAAGATAACAACCGGTCGGTAAATCTGCTTTGGAACACTTCATAAAAAAGACTTTCCAATCCGGATGACAAACCAATATTTTTGGCCTCTTCAACGACAACTCCCGATTCGTAAGCAATTTTATTGATATTTCCGTAAGTATCCATGTAATACCAGTTTCCTTGTTGTAACCTGTCATCCCAATGACCATACAGCTTTAACTGCCAGTTCTGATAAGGATTCTGCTGATCTTCTTTTTTTTCTAGTAATTTCTTATCAATACCACATACCCAATTGGTAATCAAATCCAGACTCCCTACTGTTTTGTCACCCCTAAATCCTTTGATATCGTCTTTGGAAATCATTTCAAGATATTTGTCAAGCAAAGTACCTGCAATCGGTATATAGCTCCAATGCCATTTTTCTTCACAATATCCAACCGGCCTGTTCTCATCCTGAATCGTATAGGGTTGGTAAAAGCCATATAAATGAGCATTTTCTTTCAACCAATTATATACCATTTGTCCCTTTTCTGTCTCAAAATATTCAGTTTTGATACTGTTTAAATCGATATCCGTTCCCCAATGATGACGTGATGTCCCTGGCATAGACCTGTATTTCAGAACATGTTTGGCTCTTTCCAGATCATCACTGAACTTTTCTATATTTTCCTGGTTATTAAATTTTAACTCCCACTCGCATACCTGATCAACAAAAGATCGATGGCCTGATGTGATTAACAACTGTATCCCATCTTCCTGGGCAGCCTCAAACATTTTAATAAAAGATGCATAAACAGGACGTAAAAGATATATGTTTCGCTCCGTATGAAGCGTTGTTACCTTTATAAACATGGAATCTTTTGCAGGTCTTATTTTTCCCAATAAAAATTCTTTGGTGACACTATCGTTAAAAAAAGACAGAAACTTTTCTTCATCCGGATTTTGTTCTTTTTGATGAACAAACAAATTCTTTACTTTCTTAAAAAGAAAAGAAGCAGAAAAAGAATTCCGATCAGGTAATACCTGTGCATTTTTTTCCGTTAAAGATAAATGTGGCGCCTTTGTATTTTGGAAGTACCGTACCTTAATAACCACTCCGGAAATGACAATGACTAACGCAAAAACTACAAAACATAAAAAAAACAAATCCCTCTTCATAACACAAGACCCGAAAACATAAGTTGAACTTATATCCTCAAAGTAACAGAATTTTAAATAAAAAAAATACGATTTTTTACATCCCTACTGAAATACAATATTCACCATTTTTTGTGACATAAACAAATGAAAACTTCAAAAATGAAGAAGCAAAAAGTTAAAAAAAGCTAAAAACTATTTCCTGTGATTGATACCGGCCTTTCTTGCTTGTGAATGCTGAAGATGACGTTTTATATGATACAATGATCCGTCTTTCACAAGTTTTGATCCGGTCTGTTTGAACCAAAAAGAAATATCATGCTCCAAGCACAATTGCCGGATCTCCATTACCCAATCAAAGTCACATATCCGGGCTTCATTTCCCGATTCGCCCCCTACCACCACCTGTTCTATCCAGGGGCCAATATGAGGTCTTAAATTGATCCTTTCAAGGATAGGTTCACAGATGATTATTTTATGTTTTATGGGAGCTGTAACATACAGTGGAAGCCTGTAGTCTGCCATAGCCTGGTTCTCAACAGTACAGCAAATTGTTACATGCTCATAACCGGTTTCCCAATCTGCCGGTAATTCAACATGGAGACGATCGATCCGCTTGGTAATCATTGTAAATTTCAAGTCATTACGTTCCCGGATCATCTGCCATGCTTCTTTCCTCCACTGATCTGCATCCTCCACAAAAAAATCGGAAGTAAAACAGGTAAATACCTCTGTCCCTGATGTCAGCTTATAATCTCCGTTTTTCTTTTTCCTGACAGGCAAATCAAAATTCTTGGTCTGGGTAACTATGCGACTATCGATCCCCAGTTTCTGGTCTCCACGATAAACATAGCAATGTTTGCATCCTGCACTCAATTTATGGCAACCGTGCCATGGATTCCAGATAGAGGCCATTTATTACATCCAATTAATTACAAAATGACTTAGACTTTATCTATTTCTTTCCCATATCGAACTCCACCATGATCGGAAGATGATCCGACGGGTGCCAGAAGTTACTGAGTCCTTTTGAGTCACGGACAGGAGTAGTATATTCGTCCAGTAGCACGTTGGCCAGCACTATGCGGTCATAAAGCGGAACAGTGCAATAGACGAAGTCGATACGCGCTTTCCCATGGGTGGTGGTTTTGAACTCGCCTGGATACTTATCTGCAATAATATCCAAATAAGGTGTATTCTGCTTTATATAGTCATGAACCAGCAATCGGGTGTCGTTTTCCGGGTATTTATAGAACCAGTTGTCATGGCGCGAACGGGCATTAAAATCGCCTGCCATGAACCACATCTGATCTGCACTGGCGGAAACTGTCCCAATGGTATGTTTACAGATATATTCCATCTCCATACGACGGTAATGGTCACCTCCATTTCCGGCAATACTTGCATCCTTATCCTCCGCTCCATAAGCAAACCTCTGGGGCCACAAGTGCAGGCTCACCAGGTTGAGCATATGTCCGTTCACCTTGATACGGGCCCATCCTGCGCCGTGGGTGACGACACTGTCCGGTTCGGTACCTACGATGCGTTCGATATTCTCGATGGGATATTTAGACGTGATTACCTGCGGATAACTATCGCGGTGTCCGCCCGTGTAGCAATACTGATGTCCGTAACGTGCCGCCAATTCACCCCAACCATCGACTAGATAACGATCCTTGTTCGGCATCCTGTCGGCTGTTCCGGATAAGAAAATAGACTGGGCCTCGCACCAAATACAGATGTCGGGTTGCTGTTCGCTGACCCATTTCACAAAAGCATCATAGTTATCATCTTGCCCTGACCACATACCATTCTGGATATTCCAGAACACTATACGCAGGCTGTTTGAGGAAGAACTGCCCGAGCATGATGAAAGGTTTACTGTAAGTATAATGACACATATGGCAGACAGGTTCTGCAGACAGATGATGCTTCTTTTCAAAATTGCAGTTTTCATTACAGACTTAAGAAATTTATGCTTTTAACCCTATCAAAGGTATACCATTTTTGTTATCACACAAACAAAAATATCTCTTTGATTTATTGAGATGCTTTGGAATTTTCACTCTCACATTGTTACAGATACAAAAAAATGCCGGATACTGTCCGGCATTTTCATTTCAATTATAATATCATTATTTGTGATGGGTTATTTTTTCCACATCCTTATGTAAAGATCTTAATTTAATGGAGAGATATATCCTGAAGATCCCATAAGAAATAAAGGCTACAGAAACAAAAGCTACAATGAATACGCCGCCAAACATCGGACTGATCAGGAAGAAGAATGAAAAGATAATGCTTAAAATGGCAAAGGCCAACAGCCATCCCCAGCCTTTAACGCCAAAACGCTGCAATTGGACCGAATCACCTATCGCCCATATAGAACGGAACAATATCCAAAAACCTACAAAATAGATCAGGATAGTAGTGATTAATGGTAATGGAAGCGCCAGAAGTAAAATACCGAACAACAGGTCAATAATTCCGCTAGCCAGCGTCCAGCCCCATCCGCTATGAATCTCCCTATTCGATATGGCAAATACAATTTCAAGAATACCACTGATAAAAAAAGCGAATATGAAAACATAAGTCAGGGCTACCAACGTAACATCCGGTGTGGCGATACTCCAGATACCCAATATCAATGCTAAAATACCGACCAGTAAGGAAACCCACCAGTATTTTACAGCTTGTTTCACTGAATGAATAAGATTTTCCATGATAAAAAATTTTAGTTAATTTATGATTAATTATACTGTGTTAAATTATTCTATGGCAAATATAACAATTTATCTGTGTAAAGGTTTATAAAATGATTAGAACCTACTATTAATGATACTAATTCCGACAATACTAAAAACCAATCTTTTAAAAATTATAAAACAAAAATCCTGATGTTTGTTTCATCCAAAAAGGCATCGGAAAAGGTACGCTCATAATGAAATGTTATACCAAAACCTTCTTTTGATGTAATATTGATCTGTTGTTTATATCCAATATAAAAACCTCCTATGGATTTTTTTTGAACCGTTAATGATCTCTTTTCACCCGACCGTAAATCAGTATGCCTGATCAAATCTTTTGTGGAGCCTGAACAGGCTCCACAAACCATAACCTACATGCATAAAATAACACGAAAAATACCTGTCTTTTTCAAGAACGATTCAAGTCCACAATGATTAGAAAGGCTATTAATCAGCAATATTATGGGCCACCTTAAATTTTTCTGTACGAATAATTTGCTTACGATACAGCAAGAATGCCGTAATAAAATAAACAACAGCCTGAATGGATAGGATCAAGTATTCCATGCGAACCTGGGACAGATCAGCCCCCATTGAATTGATTTTTACGAAACCCTGCACACCATGAGTAGATGGAAAGATGAATGATAAAAGGCGCCAGAAAAAAGGCATCTGATCTATTGGCCACGCAACACCCGATAAAAACAACAGGGGAACGGAAAGAAACAATAAAATTAAGATCGGTGTTTCCCGGTCACGGAAAAACACAGATATTGTCATCGCAAAGAAAATGGTAGCCAGCAGAAATGGCAGGAAAAAGAGGTATAGATCTAAAGGCCTTCCGATGTGCGGCAGTCCGAACCAACGGGGTACAATCATCAATACATAAAATACCAATACAATATAAATGGAAAAATAAGCCAATGCCTTTCCTCCGACAATACGCAGTGTCCCATGGTATCGTTCACTCATTGGGATAAGCAACCGGAAACCATTTTTTTCCCGGTTGATACCAGCAAGGATGCAAATACCCAATAATAATGTCTGATGAATGACCAACAGCAATACAGCAGGGATCAGGAAACCCGCATAACCGCCACCTATGTTGTATAAGGGAATAAAATAAGAGGAAATAGGTGTAACGGTAGCCATAGCCTCTGTTTCTGTAGCTCCTGCAGCCATGAGCCTTTTTGCCTGAATCCCCCCTCCCATTGTCTGGCTTACATAATTATTTGCTGCCAGTAATGCTTTATAATACAAGAAACTGCTCATATCTGCATATACAGAAACTGTAGTTTGTTGCTGCCGCATAATATCATCGCCAAATTTAGAAGGCACCAAGACAACTCCATGGATCTTCTTATCTTCCAGAAGATGCTTGGCTTCAGTCATTGAAGCACAACGATGTGTGACAGCTGTTTCCTGGGTAGCATCCAGCATACGGATAAATTCCCGGCTTTGTGCGCTATGGTCCATATCGACAACAGCAACAGGCATATCATGTATATTTTCATTGTTGTATATCCAACTGTATATCAAAGGATATATCAATGTTCCGGCAAAAAACAACACGATCACCGTAGCATCGGAAAAAATATGACGGAGCTCATCCCGATAGACCAGGAACAAATCAAAAATTGCACGCTTCATGATATGGATGATGTATGATGATGAACTAAATCTTCTACATTGTCGGGCTTCACAATACACTCTGATGTTAAAACGAATCTCTTCAACCGATGATATAATGCCAACGGGAAAATCAAGAAAACAAGCAATGTGGCAAAATAAGGCAGTGTTTGTACAACAGGTAATCCCCGTATGGCCAGATCTACGTATATGTGAAAATAATGACGTATAGGAAATAAATAAGAGAACCCTTGTAATGGAGCATCCATGATCTCTATCGGGAAAGTCAATCCGGATAAAGAAATTCCAAGAACCCCATAAACTCCGGCTATGGTAAGTGCTACCCTGAAATCAAACAATAACGAGAGTATGAATAGTGCCATAGATTGATAAGCAATGACCAGTAATATTACAGCCACCAGAATAGCGAAAAAATTACCCTCATAGGTAAAATGAAGATACTTGAAAAATAAGGTATTCCCAAAGACCGTCACCAGTGAAAACAATATGGTATAAGGTAATAATTTGCCTATCAGGGCGGTAAAAAACGATCCGTTGGCTGCTGCCAGCCAATCACAGATAGTACCATGCTTTATTTCATGCCCGACAATAAAAACCGTGATCAACAGGATCAGTATTTGTACCAATCCGTGAGACAGTATAGTGGACAAATACATGGAATAATTGGTCCAGGGATTACCCAAAGCATGAAAATCCAGTGCGATAGGCTGAACATTAGCCATAATGGTTTGCATGGGTTCTCCTTTTTGGGTACGTATACCTACATTGACTGCTGCCGAGGATAAAGCAGTGATGGTGGAAAAATCACGCATCAGCAATGATCCGGTAATCAGGTAACTATTATTGGTATAAAAAACGATCTGCGGTTGTTTTCCCGACATAGCATCGATTTGCAGGTTCGAAGGTAATACGATGAATCCGAGTATATCGCCTTTCTGCATGGCGCTTTTTCCTTCATGGAAGCTGGTCAGATGAGCCACGACCCTGGTTTGTGGCGAAGCATCCAGATTACGGGTAAAAGTTCGGGATAGATTACTGTTATCCATATCAACCACAGCCACAGGTAATTCTTTAGGCATTCCTTCCGACATCATCGAAGCAAAGAACACATAACAAAATAAAGGCATGATCAGGGTAACGATCAGGTATATCGGACGGCTGAGCATCCTGCTGCATTCGCGTCTGATGACCTTCATCAAAGGTTTATCCTGCTTTCGGGACGGTTGATTATCTAGTGAAGAATGATCCATCAATGATGCTTTAAAGATAGAGAATTGTATACCGGTTCCGGTTTATTTGCTGTTTGATTTGTATTTTAAAAGTGCGGACATCCCCGGACGTAGTCCTTCTATTTTTTGTGTAGGTTGAGCCCTCACTTCAAAAGTTTTGGCATCAAACTCACCGGTTACCTTGGTTGCTTTCCAGGTAGCATAAGTTCCCAGTGCTTTGATATAATTTACCTTAGCGGTAACTTCCTGATTACCTAAAGCCGGAATGTTTATTTTCAGCTCTTTACCCATTTCAATACCTTGCAGAAGGTCTTCACGGATATTGAAAGTGATCCACATATCATTGAGGTCAGCAATGCTCATTAACGGGGATCCGGTACCGACCAGTTCGCCGACATTGGGGTAGACTTCAGTGATTTCCCCGGACAAAGGAGCGGTAAGCGTGGTTTCTTTCACATAAGATTTTACTTCATCTACAGCACCTTTTGCCTGGTTGACCAGTGCCATTGCAGCTTGTTTGTCTTCTGCCTGAGCACCATTCATGGCCATATCATATTGTGATTTTGCAGCTTTGGCGGTAGCCACGGCAGCTTTGTATTGAGCTTCGGCCTCATCCCGTTGCTGGGCTGTGACTACTTCTTTGTCATAAAGTGCTTTTATACGATCATAGGTTTTCTTCGCAATGTCAACTCCGGCTTCCGCTTTCTGCCACATTTCATAAGCAGAAGCGATCTGTTCACTGCGTGTTCCCCGTATGGCTTTCTGATTTTGTGCTTCGGCAGCAGCAACAGCAGCCTGGGCCTGTTCCATTTTAGCTGCTACTTCCGGACTATCCAGCAATAACAAGGTATCTCCTTTATTAACCTGACTGCCCTCCTTTACATAAAGTTCGCTGATCCGTCCCGGTACTTTTCCCGACACTCTTACTTCGGTTACTTCCACTTCACCCTGTAAAACTAGCGGTCCGGGACGTAAAGCAATCCATCCTATGATAAACAGTGCGGCGATCAATACGATCAGGCCTATAAATCCGACTAAAAGATTGTACTTTTTCATATTGTTTTCT
The DNA here is from genome assembly GCA_031275285.1 of Bacteroidales bacterium. Taxonomy (NCBI): domain Bacteria; kingdom Pseudomonadati; phylum Bacteroidota; class Bacteroidia; order Bacteroidales; species Bacteroidales bacterium. The sequence continues at coordinate 8,999 of JAISOY010000189.1, forward strand.
ATTTGATATTTTTTCCGACGTGAATGTTATTTTTTATCCTGATTTTCCGATAGTTCTGCATGTAATTGTCCACTGACTTTATCCAGGTACACTTTACTCAACTTAACGTCAATATGTGCATCTATAGCTTCGGAATAAGCAGAATACCAGGCAGCCTGAGCTTCCATAACTCCTGTTACAGGTACTACCCCTTCTTCAAATCCCATATTGGCAAAACGCATGTTTTCTTTGGCCTGTTCCATATGTTTCTGGGCACTTTCCATCCGTTTATTGGCTTCTTCAATACGCAAATGAGCCTGAGTGTACTGTAACTCTATCATTTCAGCCGCTTCCTGCCGTTTTATTTCAGCAATCCGGCGTTCACTTTTTGCTACATTAACTGTCTGGCGTTTTTCTCCCCAATGAAATATGGGTACTTTCATGGCAATACCCACAGTGAAATTTCCTGCAAAGTCATGCTTAAAACCATTGTATGGATTAGGATTAGACAGCAGATAACCTGCCGTAAGTCCAATCGTAGGCATATATTCACTTCTTGCAATGGATACTTTAGAGTCGGCTATCTTTGAAAGAAAATCCAGGCTTTTTAATTCCGACCGATTTTTCCACACATCGGTAGTTTCCGGTACCTCATTGGTTTCACTGTTCTCCGCTTCGATTTCTTCCGCGAGCACAATATCACTATCCAAAGGTAATCCGATAAGGCGGCACAAAGCCATTTTTGATAACCTCAGGCCGTTATTGGCCTTGGTCAATGTCATATCTACTTCATTCAACCTGACTTTTACTTTCAGCATATCATTTTTGGTAGCCATCCCTTCATCATGCATGGCGGTGAGATTTGCGTCCAGCTTACTCATCAGTGCTTTATATTCTTCAGCAATTTTTACTTTATGACCTAATGATATTACCTGCCAATATGTCTCTTCCGTACTATAAATAGCATCAGCCTGTCCGCTTGTCAATTGTGTCCTGGCAATAGAGTCGGCAAAATGAGCCATCCGGTTGTAGCCTCTGATCTTCCCTCCCATGAAAATAGGCTGGGTAAGCCCCACCATTCCGAAAAGTATATGGTTAGCGTCGATCTTGAATTCGTCTTTGGGGATATATGCATAATTTTTCCATTGGATCAGCTCCGGATTCGCCTTCGGGTCGAACGGCTGTCCGTTGGCATCCAAGGGCGCCGGTTGTCCGTTGACCAATGTCCATTGATTATTTACCTGTTCCTGTGTAAAGGAAAAACTTCCATCGGCAGCCCTTGATCCGACAGGAATGAATTTATCTTCCGATAAGAGGGAAATATTTTTGTAACTGTACATATACCCTGCATTAGCATCCAGTTTTGGGAAGTATGCACTACGTGCTACTTTTCGTTGTGCTTCTGCCTGGGTAATTTGTTCGTTGGCTATGGCGAGCGATTTATCGTGATCCAATGCCATCTGGCGACATTGTTCCAGCGTCAGACGGGTTTGAGCCGATACGCTAAGCCCATACAACAAGAGCATAAAACAAAATTTTGCTTTCATATTTTCTGGTTTCATCTGATAATGATTTTTTTCATGGTTATTTCCTCACTATTTTTAAACAGGTAGTGGCCACCATTGAAGCACTCTCCTTATCAAGTTTTACTTTACCGAAAAAACCTTTCAGGTAAAGACTGAAGACCTGTAAGGGAATGATCACAATGACCGTATATATATCTATGATAGTACATGAATCGGATATTTCATGTTTTTTTTTGCCTAACTTTAATAAGGTATTACAGATACTGAATACTTGTTTTTTTGTTTTATCTGATACTTCAAAAGTGAAATCGTTGATCAATTGTACAAAAAACTTTGTTTTGTCGGGACTCCTGTTGATCAGTTCCACCAGTCCTAAAATATATTTCCGGAGAAAAGATTCAAAATTGATGTATTCATCCATTACTTTCCGTACATGCTCAATAAACACATGAATATTTTCATTAAATAGCTGATGTACCAATTCATTTTTTCCGGTATAGTGCCGGTATAAATACCCTTCAGCAACCCCTGCTTTCGCAGCAATAGCAGATACGGATGCTCCTCCGTATCCTTTTTCCACAATCAATGATATGGTTGCTTCTTTAATTTTTTCCAGTTTGCTGGGGTCGGTGATTCTTGCCATTATTATTAATGAGTGAATATTCATTTATTTAATGGTTATCAAAAATTATTCCAAACATCAATCAAAGTCTTCTTTTTACTCTGTTTTCACAAAAGAAAAACACATCCATTTGAGAATAAAAATATTAGAATTAAAAAAATAAGCACACAGTGCTATCTATTGTTTTCTTAAATCGCATTGATCAAATTAATTACGATTATAAAATATGTCATTATTTTATTAGTATTACTTAATTTAGTTACTCCTCTGTTATTATTTTCTGTTCCTGATAGTGCTGCAAATATATGATTTTTTCATAAAAGCCAAACTGTTTAGACCTTTAAATGTTTAGATAAATGATTGTCATGAAACTGTTTTTATTCCTGTTGAAAATATCAATGTTCAAGATATTTCAGCAGGAATACAATATATAGCCATAATTCGTTTTAGGTAAGACAGAAATTTCAAAAATATTTTTACCTTGCGACAAGTATAAATCTTTCAAGTTGTCTTTTTCTTTTTCCGATATATTATCTTCCGGGTTTCAGGGTGATATACAATGCGATCATAGCAGTATCACCGCCTATGCGACTGATGCTTCCGCATATCGTGAGAAACCTTTGGCAGTTGCATTTCCAAAAAATTCTTCGGATGTTCGTATACTTATTGATCATGCACGGGAGAATAAAATCGGATTGATTCCCCGTGCGGGAGGGACTTCCCTTGCCGGACAGGTTGTAGGAAATGGTTTGGTCGTAGATGTGTCCAGATATATGACCCGCATACTGGAATTAAATCTAAAAGAAGGCTGGGTTATGGTAGAACCGGGTGTTATTCCGGATGAACTGAACCGGTACCTGTTTCCCCATGGTGTATTTTTTGCCCCTGAAACATCCACTTCTAACCGTTGTACCATCGGCGGCATGGTTGGCAATAACTCCTGCGGTTCCCATTCCTTGATCTATGGAAGCACAAGAGACCATATCCTGGCTATTACAGCATTATTAAGCGATGGCAATGAAATTACCTTTTCCGGACTCGATCCGGAAGAACTAAACATAAAAACCGAAGGGGGATTATTAGAAAACCGTATCTATCAAAATTTAAAAACGCTTCTCTCCCACCCTGGGAATCAAAGTGAAATCCGTAAACAGTTTCCCAAACCCACTATAAAAAGGCGAAATAATGGATATGCCCTTGATTCTTTATTGAATACACAACCGTTTGGTGGCAGTGCTCCGTTCAATATTTGTTCGCTTATTGCCGGTTCCGAGGGTACATTGGTTTTTATAACTTCAGTTAAACTGCGTATTGAACCTCTTCCCCCTCCTGTAAAAGCACTTTTATGTATTCATCTCACTTCGGTTGAGGAAGCTTTATATGCCAATCTTATCGCATTACATCATGCCCCTACCGCTGTGGAGTTAATGGATCATGTCATACTGGAACTAACCAGGGATAACCTGTTACAACAAAGGAACCGTTTTTTTGTAAAGGGGGATCCCGGAGCAATACTGATTGTCGAATTAGCTGATCACAGCGAAGAAAATATCCGGTCCCGGGCGGGGAAACTGGAGCAGGACATGAAAAATTCCGGATATGGTTACCATTATCCCTTGATCACCGGTGCTGATATCGGTAAAGTATGGGCTTTGCGTAAGGCCGGATTAGGTATCCTGTCTAACATGAAAGGCGATGCGAAACCTGTATCGGTCATAGAGGATACTGCAATTTCACCGGAAGACCTACCCGGATTCATTAGGGATTTCAAACAAATATTAGGCAAATATCATCTTAACTGTGTTTACCATGCACATATCGCAACAGGGGAATTACATCTTCGGCCAGTTCTTAATTTAAAGGAAAAAGATGGTGTGCGTTTATTCAGGATCATCGCTGAAGAAATGGCCGTACTGGTCAAAAAGTACAAAGGATCACTCAGTGGAGAACATGGTGACGGACGATTACGCGGTGAGTTCATTCCCTTAATGTACGGAGAAGTAATTTATGGTTTATTTAAAGAAATAAAGCATTGTTTTGACCCATACCAGCTTTTTAATCCTGGAAAAATAGTCGATACACCACCGATGGACACATCACTAAGGTATGTGCCCGGCAGAATTGCTAAAGACATAAAAACCCTCTTTGACTTTTCATCTACTTTGGGTATCATAAGAGCTATTGAAAACTGCAACGGGTCAGCAGACTGCCGGAAACGTCATACATCGGGTGGGATCATGTGTCCCAGTTATATGGCAACCCTCGATGAACGAATGAGTACCCGTGCAAGGGCCAATATCATGCGGGAAAGCTTTTATGCTGCGGGAGAGTTCTTTGGAAATAAAGAAATATTCGATATTCTTGACGATTGCCTGTCTTGTAAAGGTTGTAAAAGTGAATGTCCTTCTAATGTAGATATGGCCAAAATAAAGGCAGAATTTTTGCAACATTATTATGATAAAAAAGGAATTCCCTTTCGTGCGATGTTAATATCAAATTTAGAATCAATAAACAGAATTGGTATTCTTTGGCCAAAAATATACAACACTATGTTGAATTGGCCGGTGATCAAAAAAATCATGCATTTTGATATAAGAAGACCCATACCAAACATTTTTAGACATACTCTTCGCAAATGGGTAAAAACATATTTATCATCATCAAAAATATCACATATTCAACCTATTAAAAAAGTAATATTGTTCATTGATGAGTTTACCAATTACTATGATGTAAAGATTGGGATAAAAACTGTCATTTTGCTCAATCATCTGGGTTATATAGTAGAGGTAATAACACATAGTGAAAGCGGACGAGCCAGTATTTCAAAAGGGCTACTGAGAAAGGCCAGAAAAATTGCAGAAAAAAACATTCATTCTATTAGTCAGCATGTTAGCGACAATATTCCTTTGGTTGGTATAGAGCCTTCCTGTATCCTTTCATTCAAAGATGAGTATCCTGAACTGGTTTCGGAAAGCTTACGTGAAAAAGCCCGGAAATTAGCTGAAAATACTTTTACAATTGAAGAATTTATTGTTAGTGAATTTAAACAAGGTAAAATATCCCCTCTTTCTTTTACCGATGCTTCTGTACAAATTTCTTTCCATGGGCATTGTCAGCAAAAATCATTGATCACTACCCAGGCTACCAAAGATATGTTAAGCATCCCCATCAACTATTCGGTCCATGAAATGAATACCGGATGTTGCGGAATGGCCGGATCATTCGGGTATGAGAAAAAACATTATGACCTGTCGATGAAAATAGGTGAAATGCTTCTTTTTCCGATGGTGAGAGAAACACCGGAATCAACACTGATTGCTGCTCCGGGGACAAGTTGCCGCCAGCACATTGAACATGGAACAGGACGGAAAGCACTTCATCCGATAGAAATACTATATGATGCAATAATAAAGTAGTTGTTGTATTTTTATAAAACCCGGATAAATACTATTTCTTAGCCTGCTAATGATATAATCATGATAAACAAGTAAATATCCCTCTTATGGCCAGAATAATAGTTACATTGCTGTTTTTTACGATCTTTTTCAATTCGTATGCTCAGGATAAAATCAAATCTACCGGACAAATACCCATATTGGCATGGCATGGTATTCCTTGCCAGGAAATGACTGTGGAAAGATTTAAGGAACAGAAAGCGGCAGGATTCAACCTCAATTTTAGTGTTTGCCGGAGCAACAACGAATTACCGAAAGTTCTTGATGCTGCTCATAAAGCAGGGATCCAATTGATTATATCTACACCCGAATTACGTAATGAACCTGAAAAAACCGTCAAACGTTTTATGAACCATCCTGCAGTAGCCGGTTATTTTTTAAAAGACGAACCAACCGCTTCTGAATTTGCCGAACTTGGAGCATGGGCAAGAAGGATTCAGGCAGTAGACAACCAAAAATTCTGTTATCTTAATCTTTTTCCTACAGGTGAACAGGGACATATCAATGCACTTGGGGTAAAAGACTACAGAGAGTATATATCACGATTTGACAAGGAAGTACCCCTGCCTTTCCTTTCATTTGACCACTATCCAATCATCAACGATACGCTTAAAGCCGAATGGTATGAAAACCTGGAAGAATTCTCCGACGAAGCCAGAAAGGTTGGTAAAAAGTTCTGGGCCTTCGCCCTTGCTACCGAACATAAGGTACCGAATGGAAAATATCCCGTTCCTACCTTAGCGATGCTCCGACTTCAGATGTATAGTAATCTCGCTTATGGAGCACAGGGACTACAATATTTTACTTACTGGACCCCGCGGAATAACACTTACTGGGATTTCCAACATGGTCCTATCGGATTGGACGGAAAACGTACGGAGGTATATGACCTGGTAAAAGAAATGAATGAGGAATTAAACCGTATATCAGGAGTATTCCTGGGCGCTAAGGTATTATCTGTACAACATACGGGAAATATTATCCCTAGAAAACGAAAAGGCTTACCATACTTCCCGAAAAAGTAAAAGTATTGGATACGCATGGATCCGGAGCTATCATATCGATATTGGAAAATGAAGGGAGTAAATATATCGTCATAGTCAACAGGGACTATAAACACAATATGAGGTTCACATTTGCCGCCCACGACAGTATGAAGCAGGTGCTCAAGGATGGTTCTATTGTTCCGGCAGATAGCTATACGGGAACAATAACCATATTACCCGGAGATATTATGATCTTTATGTATTAAATAGATAAAAAATGGTTTAGAGAATATTTCATCGTTGACAAATGCATTTGAATATCAATAAATAAAAATCATTAATTAATTGTATTTAAAGTATTTATACCTGATCATATAATACGATACTTTATGCAGCTTACCTCTACTGATAGTCCGGTTGCCCCATAGTCAATTACACTTCCTGACTTATAGTAAGACAAATAACATATTGGAATTGAAACAATCGTTCTCATATTCATTGTATTATTTGAAGTGTTTATATAAACCATTTCAGAACATTTTATGGATAAAACTTGTTATCATATAATTCGATCTATATCCCAATATGGTACTGGTATTTCACTTTTTATGAAAATATTGAAAGATAGGAAAATTCACAAAAAATCCTCTTCGCATTGTCTGCAATAATAAAGAAGCAAAGTTTTTATAAAACTGTTCTCGTTTTTCCATGGTGAACAATAAAAGGTCCTGACAATGAAGACGATTTTGCCCCTATATATGAAGGCATTTACCAATGGCTACTATAAAAGATAAAACAATGAATTCCTTACAGTTACCTATAAAGTAATTGATCAGAAAGACAGGATAAATCATTGCTATACGAATGCCTGGAAAGTATAACGAGCTGTTTTTTCTATATCTTTGTTATTTCCAAAGTCAAGTGAAACATTGATACTTATCTTTATTTCAACTTAAATTGAAAAGATGGCAAACCGTAATCAAACACTTTCTATTATCATTCCCGCTTATAATGAAGCTGCAACTATTCATTCAATGCTTGATAAAATTGAAAAGGTAGAATTATCTGAAAATATCAATAAAGAGATTGTTATTATAAACGATTGTTCAAAAGATAAAACAAAAGAAGTTATTGAAGAATATATTATTAATCATCCCTCCTTTAACATAACATTATATAATCAGCCGGTTAATAAAGGTAAAGGTGCTGCACTGCACAAAGGAATAGAATTAGCACAAGGCGATTTTATTATTATACAGGATGCTGATCTGGAATACAACCCTTTTGAATACAATCTGCTTTTGGAGCCTTTACTTGAAGGCATTGCAGATGTGGTTTACGGTTCGCGGTTTATAGGCGGAAAACCTCACCGCATTTTATTTTTCTGGCATACAATCGGAAATAAGATGCTCACCTTTTTCTCTAATTTGTTTACCAATCTCAATTTAAGCGATATGGAAACGTGTTATAAAATGTTTCGGGCCGATATAATAAAGGGAATACATTTATATGAAAACCGCTTTGGTTTTGAGCCTGAAGTTACTGCAAAAATATCGCGGGTGAAAGGTGTCAGGATATATGAAGTGGGAATATCTTATTACGGACGAACTTATGCCGAGGGTAAAAAAATAAACTGGAAAGACGGTTTACGTGCAATTTACTGCATAGTCAAATACAATATCTTTAAAAGAAAATAGGATTGCTAAAAAATATCAATGGAGAATTTTAATTATACGGGGACAGATACATTGGAAATTATGGCTAATGCTGTAAAATACAACAGGTATCTAGAATCCCTTATAATAAAATATGTGCCCAAAGATGCTAAGGTATTGGATATTGGAGCAGGAATCGGAACTTTTGCAAAAAAAATTGCATCAAAAGGATATAGTGTCCATTGTATAGAGCCCGATCCAAAACAAGCCGGAGAAATTCAGAAAGGAGGGTTATCTGCAAGCTTATCTGTAAGTGATATTGAAGATAACTCTGTAGATTTTATCTATTCTTTAAATGTATTGGAACATATAGAAAATGATGATGAAATATTAGTTGAATGGGCAAAAAAGTTAAAGCCGGGTGGTTTAATTCTGATTTATGTACCCGCATTTAATGTGCTTTATTCATCGTTTGATAAAGCGGTAGGACACTTCAGAAGATACCGGAAAAAAATGCTTAAAAATAAAGTTAGTAATGCCGGTTTACAGATAGTAAAGGCAAAATATGCCGATAGTATAGGTTTTTTTACTTCGTTAGTTTATAAATGGATTGATAACGGAGAAGGCAAAATTGGAAGAAACTCACTCTCTTTTTATGATAGATTTATATTTCCGATAAGCCGGTTCGGAGACTTATTTTGTTCAGGTTGCTTTGGTAAAAATGTTTATGTGATTGGATGTAAAGAAACATAACACAAACTATTAAGAAGAATAAGACTAATCGGTTTTATACTGTAAATAATCCTAAGTAGATTTTGGTTTTGCCTGGTGACGGGTTTCAAATAATAAATAACATTCCTAAGGTTAATATGGTAAGAATGAAATATCTGCCGTAGCGAATACTTAGAATACCATCCAGTGGAACATACTCATCATGCAATGGAAAACGGTAATAAAAGCTTCTTTTATTGATCATATTTTTTAAGTTTTGTGCAAAACACACCATCAACAAAATAGATTATATTATGAAACATTCTTTTCTCATGCTTCTATTCATGTATTCCAACCTATTGCTGGCACAAACAAATTTTTGGGAAAATCCGGAAATCGTGGATAAAAGGAAAGAAACTCCTCAGGAATGCTTTCCCCCATATTAAAATGAATATCAATTGATTGAAGATTACAAATTCGCATCTCCTTATGTAGACCCTCTGGACGGTACCGGGAAGTTTAACTTTGTGGATAAAGTAGGACCGTCCAATATATGGCGCACACCAGGCGACGATTATTCTGTAACTAAAGTAGATATCAAGTATTCGGAAGAGAGTACAGAGGTGACACCTGAAATTCATTAATGTTCCTTATACGACTATTTATGTACTTCGTAAAGATGGATCTGTTATTGTATCCGGTAAAATCGGTTTTACCGGGAATGAACATCCGGAACTTTTCCGCTTCGGTATGAAAATGCAGCTTCCTGTTACTTTTAGGAATGTAGAATACTACGGAAGGGGACCCTGGGAAAACTAAAATGACTGCAACCGTTCTTCTTTTATCGGACTATATAAATGCCATGTGGAAGACCTAAAATTTGACTATATCCGTCCTCAGGAAAACGGCTACCGGACGGATATCAGAAGGGTTTCATTTACCGATGACAACGGGTTCGAAGGCTATCAGGAACCTGTATTTTTTAATGCGCGGTACAATACAGATGAAGATTTAGATCCCGGACTTACCAAAAAGCAACAACACCCTGTCGATATAGATCCGCGTAATTTACTTTATGTGAATATTGATTTGAAGCAGTTGGGATTAGGAGGTGATAAGAGTTGGGGAGCAAGACCACTGAAACAATACCGGATGCTGGATGACAGTTACTCCTACGCTTACATAATCAGGCCTGTGCAGTAAAAATTCCAATATCAGGCGGTACTTAATAGAAACGATCTCAGATTTTTTAAGGTTGTTTTTATTTTGATAATAGAAAAGCCAGGGTAAATATGTAGAAAAAAATATTGAGTAAACCTACAGTAACCAGTAAATCTTCACTCGCCCATCCTTTATTGGTCAATACTATCAAAGAGCAGATCAAAGTAAGGACCACAGTTATAATAGGCCATCCATATATACTCATTGGTTTACAAATGTAAATTACAGTATCTTTTTGATGTTGGATTTTTTTAAGTGTGTCAAATATGGGAGCATAAAAAAATGCCACTTGGTCACCCGGGTCTGTATGTATGTAAAACTCCTCATTGGCTTCAAAACGCTTTGTTTCTGTTTTAAAATAGTATTCATAAGTTCCAATATATTGCCTTCTGTTTTTATATGTAACTACATCATACTCTATATATGGCCTTAAAAAGAAGTCTGTTATGATTAAAACAGAAAATATGGTTCCCAGATATGCAAAAGTCGTCAGGAACTTTATGACATGTTTGGTAAAAGAAGCACTACGCCGCTGATCTTCTTCTATTTTGATCTTGCGCCTTATACCGGAAATAAGCATATTCTTGTATCTCATATTATACACAAAAGAGATTGGAGCAAATACAATGTAATAATACAATTTTTACCTCAATAAGTAAAATCGTTTTCGTACACTATCAGCTTGTTACTTTTGTAATAATTACGAACATGATACATGTGTAACATAAAGATATGATCAATAATGTAGTTAGATATTGAATTTATTTACAATATTTTAAACTACACTTATTGCAATAGATTAAAATTTTGCATATCAGTTGATTAGTGCCAATTGCATAAAGTATTGGTTTAATTCTTTTCATCCATTGTTGCCACATTTGTAAAATCAATTAAAATTAAGTCGTAAAATAGATCTTATCTATCTAATATTCTGTATTTTATGTATTATCAATTAAACAAATAATTTAAATACTTTTAAAATATTTAAATTATTTATTATCAACATCTTTATTGTCATCAGTGTATTCTTTATGGAATTTACAGCATTACAAATGTAACTCGAAAATCGTTACATTTGTAATGCTATGTTTTTGTGATTTGTTTACCTTTGTGTATCACATTTGTATCACCATATAAAACTGAATAATGAAAGACCGGTTAAATAAAGTAATCTCATCGGAAGGACTCACCCCTTCTCTACTAGCAGACGAAATGGGTATACAAAGATCTGGTATATCCCATATCTTATCCGGACGAAATAATCCCAGTTTTGATTTTATACAAAAAATTCTTACTCGTTTTCCCAAACTAAATGCAGAATGGTTGATTTTAGGGAAAGGAGCCATGTATAAAAACATGCCGGAAGAAGTACCGGATCTATTTTCTTCCATTTCCGGAAACGATAAAACTCCCCTATCTCCCACTCCTCCAATTCAAAACAAGGAATCATCTTCCGGAGAAGGCGACGAAAGTACCTCAGCCGAGAATAAGGTCGAAATATCTCCCTTAAAAGAATTAAAAGAAAAAAGGATTGAACGCATTGTTGTATTCTATACTGATCATACATTTTCGGCCTATTCATCTGAGTAAAATACTCAATTTTGTTGGCATAGTTTTTGAATTCCCGTAAGAAGGTTCACCAATTATTAATAACCATATGAAAAGTATTGCAAGATTTAGTACGATAGCTTTAGTTGCTGTTTTGATTTTAGGAGGTTGTTCCCGTTCAATCAAACGTGTTGATCCAAGTACCCAGTCCGATCTTAGTGGCCGGTGGAATGATACAGATTCCCGAGTTACTGCGGAAGCATTAATTGAAGAAATGTTTGGTAATTCATGGGCAGTTGCTTTCGAACAGCAACATAAACGTAAACCTGTCATCGTAGTGGGACTGGTTAATAACAAAACCCATGAACATATCAGTACGGAAACATATATCAAAGATCTGGAAAAAGCCATTGTAAAAAACGGATCGATACGTCTGGTCCAGGCTGGAGAAAAGCGTGAAGAATTACGTCGTGAACGTGCAGGGCAGCAGGAATTTGCATCTCCGGAAACCACTAAGAAATGGGGTCGCGAATTAGGTGCCGACTTTATGTTGCAGGGAGTGGTCAATGCTATTGTTGATAGCTATAAAAAAGACCAGTCTGTTTATTATCAAACCGATTTAGAATTAACCAACATAGAAACAACGGAAATTGTTTGGATGGGCGATCATAAAATCAAAAAGATGATTCGCAATTAAGCATACGTATTCTAATTAGATATAACGAAACCGGATAATTTTGATCTTATCAGTTTGAAATTATCCGGTTCATTTGTATTAATTTTACGGATCTTTATTTTGAAATGATATCATGTTGAGACGTTGGAATGGTTGGATATTGTATTTGCTCTTGATCGTATTTTTGGTCGGTTGTGCCACATACCGGATGAAAAACCAAAAGTTGTATGATGCCATTGATACCGGACAATTTGAGAAAGCGGATAAAATCCTGGAAAAAGATACCAAAAGCCCCACTAATAGGAACCGGTTACTTTATTATCTGAACAGGGGATATGTATCATGGATGTTAAATGATCAGAAAAAATCCGTCGATTTTTTTAATACGGCAGAAAATGTCATAGATGATTATAGTGTCCAGATCGCATCCGAAGCATTGGCACTGATTTCTAATCCTATGATGAAACCTTATAAAGCTGAAGATTTCGAGGTAGTAATGGTTAATTGTTTTAAAGCCATTAATTATATGCAGTTGGATAATTCAGAAGATGCCATGGTGGAATGTCGGCGAATCAACCTTAAGCTCAATAATTTAAACGATAAATACAAAGACCATAAGAACCGTTATCAAAGGGATGCTTTTGCAACCAATATGATGGGATTACTGTATGAATCAGATAAAGATTATAATAATGCTTTTATTGCATACCGCAATGCATTAGAGATATATGAAAATGATTATATACAAAATTTTGATGTACCTGTTCCCAGGCAATTAAAAATAGATCTTCTTCGTACGGCTTATATTATGGGATTTCATGAAGAACTGGATTTTTATGAACGTAAATTCGGAATGAAACACCAACCACAACCGAAGTCCCATGCAGAATTAATATTTATCTGGATGAATGGTTTCGGACCTTATAAGGATGAGTGGAGTGTCAATTTTTCTATCATCAAAGGAAGTGGAGGGATGGTCACCTTTGCAAATGATGAGTTAGGTTTTTCTTTCCCTTTCTTTTTAGGTTCTTCAAATGATGAAAGTTCTTTATCCGACCTAAAATTCGTACGCGTAGCGTTCCCTAAGTATGTTGAACGTCCCCCACTCTCCCTCTCAGCGTCTCTATCCCTGAATAGTAATGATTACCCATTGGAATTAGCTGAAAATATTAATGCAATAGCCTTTAAAACTCTGCATGACCGTTTTTTACGGGAAATGGGATCGTCGTTGTTAAGGGTTGCCACCAAGCAAGCTGTGGAAGAGGTTACCAGGGAACAAAATAAAGGTGTCGGAGCTGTGGTTAGTCTTGTTAATGCTGCTACAGAAAAAGCCGATACACGTAACTGGCAAACGCTTCCTTACGGCATTTCATACGCACGTATTCCATTAAAAAAAGGGGATAATCAGTTATTTTTAAATGTACGGATGAGAGACGGGCGAATTCTTAAACATGAATTGCCTATTACAGCAAATGAAGGACAGACATATTTTCATGCCTTCCACTCTCTGAATTAATACATTATCCAGGTCATCACTGATAAACTTGATCAATTTTTGTTTAAAAATTAAATTTAATTTTATAAACAAAATGGCTTAAAAAATATTTAAGGCGAAAGAATAGCTTAACACATCTTTCAGGAAGTTTACCTGATAAAATAATAAACATTTATACGCCAAGTTTTTATGTTTAACATCTTGAAAAACAGAGACATATAAAAAGTTCAAAAAAAATGAAAAAATAATCTGCTGACTTTAAATCGGATAGTATGATTTTTAAAAAACCAAGCTTTTTTTATTTTTTTTATTGATTTTTTTGTCCCATATTGCTAAGGTTTTTCGATCCGTATTTTTCTCATTAACACATTAATTTACAAAACGATTAGGAGAATGCACCAACAAATTTGGAACAATTGTCTACGAGTTTTTAAAGACAATCTTGAAGTAAGTAAATATAAAACATTTTTTGAGCCAATAATTCCCATTGGCGTTAAACAAAATGTTTTAACTATTCAGGTACCCAGCCAATTCTATTATGAGTATCTTGAAGAACATTATATTGACCTGTTAAGAAAAACCATCAGACGGGAATTAGGTCCCGGAGCAAGACTGGAATATAGCATACCGGTTGGAAATACTATATCTTCCAATAACCGGACCATCATACCTGGAAACAGCGGTCAACGAAATTTTTCAAATCCCCCCGCTCCTATTCCTGTTTCCGAAAAACATAATCCGTTTATACTTCCCGGGTTAAAAAACATAAAGATTGACCCGCAACTCAATGCCGAGTATTCTTTTACAAATTTTGTTGAAGGCGACTGTAATCGTCTGGCACGGTCAGCAGGATTAGCTATTGCCGAAAAACCGGGAGGTACCGCATTCAATCCTTTTTTTATTTATGGTGATTCCGGATTGGGAAAAACCCATCTGGCACAAGCAATCGGGATCAAGGTAAAGGAAGAGATGCCGGAAAAGACCGTATTATACGTTAATGCCACCAAATTTAAAACTCAATTTGTTGATGCCAGATTGAAGAATGATATCAACAATTTCCTTCACTTTTACCAATGTATTGATGTATTGATCATTGACGATGTACAGGAATTCGGGAATAAAGAAGGTACCCAACGAACTTTTTTCGATATCTTCAATCATCTGCATCAGAGAGGAAAACAATTGATCCTTACATCAGACAGGGCTCCGGTAGATCTTCAGGGATTGATAGATAAACGTTTGTTGTCCCGGTTTAAATGGGGTTTATCTACCGAATTACAGGTACCGGGCTATCAGACCCGATTGGCCATACTAAAACAGCGTGCATACCGGGATGGAATCGAATTGCCGGAAGAAGTACTTGAATATGTCGCCAAAAACATTGTAAATAATGTTCGTGAACTGGAAGGAGTACTGGTCGGATTGCTGGCACAGGCAACGCTTAATAAGAAAGCCATTACGCTAGATCTGGCACAATCCACCATCAATAAATTAATCAAGCATACCCGCCCTGAAATATCCATTGATTATATTCTCCAGGTAGTATCTGATTATTTCCACCTTGATGAAGAAAATATCCTGTCTAATACCCGGAAAAGAGAAATAGTACAGGCGCGGCAAGTAGCCATGTACCTGTCCAAACAATTTACTAAAACATCCCTGAAAAGCATTGGGGCACAATTGGGTAATAAGGATCATGCTACTGTCTTGCATGCATGTCGCACGGTAAATAACCTGATAGAAACCGACCGGCGCTTCAAAACACAGATCGAAGAATTAGAAGGAAAATTCAGCAATTGATTTAATTCTCTTTGAATTCCTTAAAAAACTACAAGTCAAAAGCTTGTAGTTTTTTTTGTGAGCTATTGTTCAGCCAAAGCTGTATGGTTTTATGCACTCCCCCATGGACATCCAAATCATTATGCCCTTTTAACCGGACATCTTTCTGCAAAGCATTGTATAGATGAACCGACCAAAAATTAGAGCGATACAATAATTTTTCAATCACCAATGGAATAATTGTATCTCCCATAGCTACTAATTCCGGATATTCTTTCATTTTCATCACATCGTATGTGTTGCTGCTGAATATCAAAATACCGTTTTTCCAATGTTTGCTCCATTGATCAAACAGTACCTGAAATCTTAACTGAGTGGTGTCAGGAATTTTCCCGATCGCTTCACACAAGATCTTTTCTTCCCTGGAAGTAATTTTATATTTTTCTTCCTTATCCTTCGATATACAGCCTAGACAAATTAAAACAGAAAAAAACAGATATTTCATATGGCTTCTAACTTTAGTATTATTTTTATTGATCAATATTAACTCTTATCAAGGAATAGATCCACCATCAATAGGTAAACAACCTTGTTCAACGGGTAAAAGATATATCCGGGTATTTCTGTATATTTGAACAATACAGGACGCGACTAGGGTAAGCTCAAGCAAGCTCGGCTTACCTTCTCAGCTTTCACTATATTTGAAGAATATAGGATGCGGATCGGCAATTTTTTGAAAGCAAGCTTTCTACAATTGCTCTCACCTTTCACTATATTTGAATGATTTATAAAATATCTTCATTTTTATAAATGAGATCATGCAGCAAAAATAAAAATGCCTCGTTATTATAAGTAGAACAAAAATCTCATGGGCATTGTTTCTTTATTTCGAGTAGATAAAAAATCCCCTTCTTATCAACGGGAATTATATCGCCTTCATTATAAAAGGATTTATAACTCCTGTCTCCGGATAATCGGGGATACAATGGAAGCGGAAGAAGCTATGCACGACGCGTTCTTAAAAATATTTGACCATATTGATGATCTCCACGATGAAAAAGCTTTCTTCTCATGGAGCCAGCGTATAGCAGTTCGTACTTCAATAGATAAAATCCGGAAGAAACGGATAATTTTTGAACAGATAGACGAACAAACGGCATACGAGGAAGAAAACGAGGAAGAAGTCACATTTTCTGCAGAGATCATCAAAAAAGAATTGAACCTCCTACCGGATGGTTATCGTATGGTACTATCCATGCGTTTATTTGAAAATTACGATTTCGAAGAGATCGCACAAATGTTACATATCAAGGAATCAACCGTGCGTTCCCAATACATCAGGGGACGCGATAAGCTGGCCCGGAATGTAAAGGCCGCCGTAAATTCAAATTATTCGTGAATCATGAAAAAGTTAGAGCAATATATCCGAAACCATAAAAACCTGTTTGAAGAAGAGCCTGCTTCAGGACACTTTGAACGTCTGCAGCAGAAAATACAGGCAAAACAACATCCAGTCTCATTATCCCGGCTTATCGTTGGTATTGCCGCGTCGGTTACATTAGTGCTTTCTGCAGGGTTACTATGGTGGTATACCCACCAGCCATCCAATACCCTGGCTATCTGTGACAATGCAGATGATATGAAGCTTTGTTACCTGGACAAGATGAATGATGTTGCAGAAAAAATATTCGAACTTTCTAAAGACCAATGGGATCAGGAACTGGTCATGGAAGATGTAAAAGGCATCATTGAAGCCAACCAGAATTTTGAAAAAGAAATCCCGGAAGATCTTCCTGATGAAGCTGTAAAATCTATTCTATCAGACTATTATCAGCACAATCTGGAAAGTTTATACACCATAGCTAATGTTTTGAAAGAAAAGGAAGCCATTATACCATCAAAATAAATTTTTATTACCATGAAAAAGATATGCCTATTATTATTGAGCATCTATATCCTTTGCACAGTATCCGGCCAGCAGAAAGAAATACGCACAGTATCGGACTTTACCGGTATTGAAGCATCCGGTGCTTTCGATATTTCCATTACAAAAGGGAACCGGACAACATTGAGTATAGAAGCTGATGAAAAAATTATGCCCTATATCGTCAGTGAAGTAAGAGGTAATGTATTGCATTTATACATTGCTGATAATGATATCAAGAATATAAAAGCACCGAGAGCTTATATTGTCATGAAAAACCTGGATGCAGTGAACCTGTCGGGTGCATGTAAAATATCATCCAATGACCGATTTGCCCCTGATCGCTTTAATGCTGATCTCAGTGGCGCCTCAGGATTGAATTTACAGATAAATACCAAGCAATTGGAAATCAATGCAAGTGGCGCCAGTAATATCAACTTAAATACGAAAGCGAGCGAACAAGCCAATATAGATATCTCCGGAGCATCAAAACTGAAAATACAATTGAATACTCCCAAAAGTACTTTCCATATCAGTGGAGCAAGTAATACGGAATTGACCGGATCTGCCGATAATGTAGAGATTGATATTTCAGGAACATCTAATGTCGATGCACCGGATTTTATGGTTAAATCAATGGTGGTGGAAGCTTCCGGCGTAAGCAAGGCTACGATTTACAGCTCCAATTCACTGAAAGTCAATTCATCCGGGTTTTCCAAAATCAATTATAAAGGTTCGCCTTCTATCACCGAATTCAATACCGGTAATTCTTCCAAGATAAAAAAAATAAACTAATCCATTAAATCAATCCATCATGAAAAGAATATATATTGTTCTGATAAGTATCCTGTTGAGTGCAAATGTCTCCGCTACATCGGATATTGAACAGAAAGACCCATACCTGACCCGTACCTTTCCGGCCTCAAGTATTAAAAATGTAGAAGCATCCACAGCAGGGGGAAGTATCACCGTAGATGGTAATGCTTCCGGCGAAGCTGTCGTTGATGTATTTGTCACCCATAGTAACTGGTCGGAAGAGAAAATAAAGGACGAATTTGAAAAAAATCACACTTTGGAACTGGAGGTAAAAAACGGAAAATTATATGTTATCGCCAAAAGAAAAGGCCCGTCATTTGGCTCTTCATTGAGTATTTCGTTTAGAATCAAGGTTCCCGGAAATACAAATTGTGAATTAAGCACCAGTGGAGGAAGTATCCGGATCAGCGATTTATCAGGAACTCAAAATTTCAGAACCAGCGGAGGCTCTTTGAATATCAAGAATCTGTCGGGTACTACATCAGGAAGAACATCAGGAGGAAGCATCCAGGTTTCAGGATCAAGTGATAAAATTGATCTCTCGACCAGTGGAGGAAGCATTACAGCTACCGATTGTACAGGTGATATATCCCTGAATACCTCAGGAGGCAGTCTCAACTTAAAAAACCTTAATGGAAAAATCAATGCGGCTACCAGCGGAGGAAGCGTTACGGCAAATGATATTACCGGGACTTTAAAAGCCGGGACATCCGGCGGAAGCATGAACCTGAAAAGTATATCCGGCAATCTGGATGCCCGTACATCAGGAGGGAGTATGACGGTAGAAATGTCGTTGGTCAGCGAATATGTACAACTATCAAACAGTGGAAGAATAGAAGTTTCTCTTCCTTCGGGTACAGGGTATCAGTTAAAAATAAGAGGATCAAAAATTGAAACGAATAATCTTAGGAATTTCAACGGCAGTATGGAAACAAAAAGCCTTGAAGGAACCGTCCTCGACGGTGGACCAAGCATCAATGTCAGCACTTCGCAGAGAGTCTCTTTATCATTTAAATAAATTTAGGTAGAAAAGACATCCGGCCTTGCCGGATGTCTTTGAATTATATCAAATTACTATACAACTAACCTACACTATTAAGGCAACATTACGGACAATAATCCTATCCCAAAAACAATCCCGATACGAATAAGATTTTCCTTTGTAAAATTGGGTATTTTATTACGTTTACGCCATAAAAGAGCCAAGGCAAGTAACATGAATACTAATCCTCCAAAAAAGATATTCCATCCGCTCACTCCGTAATGCAATGCTATAAATACCACACCTATTATGTAAGTGGTTATAGCCATTCCTATACCTATAGCTGCAAGTGCTGTTGCCCATCCTGTACGTTTTACCTTCAATAATGGGTATAGTATGTATATGATGAATAATCCTGTTATCACTGCTAACTGTAAAAGAGCATAACCAGGAATACTACAAATCTGAAATATCCTGGCCAAAACAAATATACATCCTAAAGCTATCTCAATTTTCTTCATTTCTTACCAACATTTATTTTTTACGAATATTTTTCCACATCTGCTGTGGCACATACATATCATTTGCTATAACAGCAACTTACTTTAGGTGACATCCCAAAAAGCAACCCTTTTAACCCCGCTACTTACCAAATAATTACAGGTATAATTCGAATGAATGAGCCTTTCCGGTCACATCCTTCCTGATCAGGGATATAAATCCAAACACAGCTGATCCGTAACAAAAATATAAATTAACTTTGTATCCTTAAAGTTAATTACATAAACAATATGGCTGATAAGGAAGATGTCAGGGACTTATTCGACGATATAGCCCCCAATTATGATAAATTAAACCACCTGCTTTCGTTTAATATCGATAAGACATGGCGGAAAAAAGCGATAAAACAACTTGATAAACATACTAAAAAGGTTCTTGATGTTGCCTGCGGCACAGGTGATCTGGCTATCGCAGCTGTAAAAAGGGGAATATCTGAAGTATATGGCATTGACATTTCTGAAAAGATGCTGGAAATCGGAAAAGAAAAAATAATAAAATCAGGCTGGCAGGAAAAAATACATTTACAAAAAGGAGATAGTGAAAATATAAGCTTCGATGATAACATATTTGATGCGGTAACTGTCGCTTTCGGCGTCCGTAATTTCGAACATCTGGAAACAGGACTTAAAGAAATGAACCGGGTACTAAAAAAGGAGGGAAAAGTTGTCATCCTTGAATTTTCGACACCTTCTACTTTTCCTATGAAACAGTTATACGCTTTCTATTTCAAACATATCCTTCCGGTAATAGGGGGCACCGTATCAAAAAACAAGCAGGCATATCAATATTTACCCGATTCGGTAGCACATTTTCCACAGGGAAAAGATTTTCTTCAGATCATGCACAGGTGCGGTTATAACAACACATCTATGAAAAGCCTTACATTCGGTATTGCCAGGATATATACCGGTTTTAAATAATCAGGGATATTCCGAAAAGGACGGTTAATAGCAGGGTCATCAGAGACAGATTACGTAGTTGTACATCCAGCTTACGTCCGGATGAACGATACACAGCAATCAAATGAAACACAAACATAGGTAGTACCAGTAAATAAATCCAACTGGTAACACCCTTATTGTGTAGTAATGAATACAAAAACAGAAGACACCAGGCTCCTGATATGAGAAAAAGGTGATAGATTTTGGCTTTATGTTCACCCATTTTTACAACCAATGTGTTCTTCCCGTATTCTTTATCATTTTCCCTGTCCCGGATATTATTCACATTTAGTACCCCCATACTTAACATGCCTATCGCTGAGGCAGGCAGAAATACACTCAATACCAATGTATGGGTCGCCAAATAATAGACTCCGGCTGTACTTACCCAACCAAAAAAGATAAAAACAGCGATATCACCCAACCCTTTATACCCGTAGTTATTCTTTCCAACCGTATATTTGACGGCGGCGATGATGGCCAAAATACCAAGTGCCAGCATGGTCCATCCTCCAACACAAAACAATGTACCAAAGGACGATATGATCAAACAGATACCGGATACCAGAGACAATATTATGAATAATATGATCATCTGTTTCAGGTTTTTCAGCGTCAATCCCCCAGGCTGCAGTGCCCTTACCGGACCGATGCGGGAATCATTATCCACCCCATTCATACTATCCCCGTATTCATTGGACACATTGGACAATATTTGTAAACAAAGAGTTGTTGTAATGGCTGTTACAAAGATCCATATATTGAAATTACCTGAAGCAGAAGCCAGGAAAATACCAGTCAGAATACCTGAAACAGAGAGCGGTAAAGTCCTTAACCGGAAACTTTTAATATAATATTTTAATTTACTCATCAATCACATCTTTTTTTCCTTTTATCTTTATATAAACCAACAGGATGACATTCATCAGAAGCGCATAAATAATAGCCGGAATAGCCATTACATCGTTATTGAATATAAAAGGCCCGGAAGCGACAGCAATTGCCTGGGCTGCATTTTGCATGCCTACTTCGATAACAATCGTTCTTTTCTTTTTCTCACGCAGCTTTAATAACATTGACAACAAGTATCCTCCCAGAAGAGCAGTGATAATGAGCAGGAGAATGCATAACCCCAGCTTTCCGATATAACGGAAAATGGTGGCATAATGTTGAATGAAAAAGATCGACACCAAGAGTATCAACGCTGGAAAGGCTATTTTTCCCAAAATTCTTTTTAGTTTCCCGGCTTGTTCCGGATATCTGAATTTAAAGAGCTGGCCCAACAAAATAGGTACAAGCATCAACAAAACATTCTGAATAATCAGTGCACCGACCGGTAGATTGATTGTACCATCACCTCCTCCGAATAATCCTACTGTAAAAGACATAATAAAAGGAATCGTAAAAAGAGTCAGGATACTACTGATGGTAGTTAAGCCGACAGAGAGCGCTACGTCACCTTTTGCCAGTAATGAGAATATGTTGGACGAACTTCCTCCAGGTGAACAGGTGATCAGTATCAAACCGATAAAAAACAATTCGTCTAACTGAAAAACCCAGGCCCATAAAAACCCTAAAGCAGGCAATAACAGCATCTGTCCGGTCAACCCCGCTATTAACGGTTTAGGACGTTTAATAAGCTGCCGGAAATCGTTCAGCCGAAGTTCCAGACCTAACTGGAACATCAATACCGTAAGAATCGGAAGAACAATGAAAATAGCATTCATTAGGTTTTTCTGTAAAAAAGAACTGCAAATATAAAACTTTGTCAGGTTCTTTCCATCCAGAAAAGAATCAACAGCAAATAGTTTAGCCTATATATTTATTTAAATCCCTGTTATTTCATAGGTATAAACCTGTAACCTCCTGATTTTTCCTTTCTCACTTCTCCCATGCCGGGAAAAGCGATATGCATTCCTGCAATAGGAATTTTATTTTTGGTTACATATTCCAAAACTTCCTTCCTGCTGGTAACTGCTGTTTCAGGGTCCACATCATAAGTGACCGCTACCTGCGGATAAGGCATTTGTATAGCCATAGCATGTGTCAGATCTCCCCACACCAACATTTTTTTCTTTCCCGACTCCAAGAGGAACATCGTATGTCCCGGTGTATGCCCAAATGCCGCGATTCCCCGGATACCCGGAAGTATCTCTTTGGATGCGTCTTTCAAATCCGGAGCAGGGAACAGATGTATCTTATCCTTATATGCCGCGATCACCTTGCGTGGAGCATGGAAACCTCCCCGACGGTTTTCCGGTAATCGATTCATGGCGTCATCGCTCATCCAGTAATCATATTCCTGTTGGGCAATGTAAATGTCTGCATTCGGGAAGTTGATCTGCTTGTCTTTCATCATACCCCCAATATGATCGCCATGCATATGTGTGAGCAGTACGATGTCTATCTGTTCCGCAGTAACATTGAAAGCCTCGAGGTTATCAAACAATTTGTTGCCAAATCCTGCATCGATCAACACATTTTTTCCCGGCATCTTTACTAAAAAAGCATTCACTGCATTGGAAAAATTCCCATCAGGCAATGTTTTCCGAATCATTTCCGGCGTAGCCCCGATCAAAATACCGGGCTTACCTTCAGACTGATTTTCCGATAGTAAGATCACTTCCATATCTCCAACCTTGTATTTATAGGTATTTTGAGCAAAAATACTCCCTCCTATCGAAGAAAATACAACTAAAAAGATCCATAAGTTTTTCATCTGTATAAAATTATTATTAATGGTTAGATGAACCCCGAAGGGCTCAGTGAAACTAAATGTCCAATTTTGTTCATTACGGTGTGTATACCGCTATGTTCATGGACATTTCATAATAAGTTTATTTTTATTCTATTTATTGTTAGCATAATCCATCTTCTGGTCCTTACAATTATAAAAACCCCGGATATGAATATTCAACCCTTTATCTACCTCCACAATGGCGAAACTGTTGTTATCCGGCAAACTACCTTCTATCATACCTTTCATCGTATAGTAATGAATACCATTACGGAAACTGTGGTGTCCTGCATGATGATGTCCCTGAAATACAGCAATGACCTTTTTACTCTGCTCAAGAATATCTACTATCTCACCAGCATTGCCTACACACACATTCTTATTGATCCCTGAAAAAGAATCCAACAGCTGATGCAGAAAGATGATCACCGGATAGGTATGGCCTGATAATTCTTTTTGCAACCAATCCTTTTGTTCTGCAGGAATAAAAGCTTTGGTCCAGTTGAATTTTCCGGAATCATAATCTGATCCGTCTTCATTATAGTTGGCATCCAGTACAATAAATTTCAGATGATTCCGGATAAAAGAATAATATGTTTTGTTCCTGGCTTTACCATGATTCCGGGTATGCTGAAGAAAATCCTTTTTAGAAATGCTGTCCATATCGTGGTTTCCAAGCACATGATATAAAGGTCCTTTATATTTCTTCAGGGTGCTTTCTATTTCATCCAGGAATGACAATGTTTCCGTTTTAACCGGATCGATCCCCTGATCTTTCAGATCGCCCAGTTCAATAAGGAAATCCATATGTTCCCTGTTATATACCTGAATAGCTTCTGTCAGTTTAGTGATGGATTGGTCAAAATAACGGGTTCCGTTCACCTTCCTGCGGGCAAAATGAATATCCGTAAGCAGGCCGAAACGGGTATTTTCTTCAGGTACACTGCCGGAGAAATCTAAACCGGCCAATAGGATCATCCCGCCACATGACTTTTTAATGAAAGATCTGCGATTCATATTCATAATTGATGATCGTATTCGTATTTTTATCCAGACAAAAATAGATTTTTCTCCCTCAATTTATGCCATTTAAGACAAATAAAAATCGTAATATTTATGAACAATATACATGGATTAAACCGCCATGTCAGTCGCATTAAGCATTCAGTGCTATTTATTATTTTATTAAGTCTCATTGATTAAGCGAATTACGATCAGAAAATATAACATTAATTGTTTAATATTACTTACCTTCCTACGTATAACAGACTTAATACTACAAATCGCCACTATTCTTTTCATAATCATATCAATAAAAAAAGCATACCTGACAATGATCCCTACTATTTTCCAGATAAAATATCTTAAAGACCAACTCCCAATTCATCATCCAACACAAAAATTGAGAATGGGGCATTAAAAATGACTCCATTCTCAATTCTCCATTTTCAATTTTTCTTCCATACTTTTTCCATCTCTTCCAATGACTTTCCTTTCGTTTCGGGAATCATCTTCCAGACAAATAATGCTGAAAGTACCGCCATGGATCCGTAGAAAGCGTAGGTCATTCCTCCACTGAATTCCATCATAGGCGGATAAGTGGATGAAATGAGGTAATTGGCAAACCATTGTGCTGCAACAGCAATAGCCACGGCTTGTCCACGAATTTTGTTCGGGAATATTTCAGCGATCAGTACCCAGCAGATCGGCCCCCATGACATCATAAACGAGGCTGTATATATAATAATGAAAACCAATGTACTGATACCGATAACATCATTAAAGGCCAGGGCCGATATGGCAAACATTCCTATCGCCATTCCTATCGATCCTGTGATAAGTAATGGCTTGCGCCCCCACTTATCAACAGTTATGATGGCTATCACTGTAAAAATAACATTGACCAGTCCCATGATGATGGTCTGTAACATAGATGCATCTTTTGCCGCTCCCATACTTTCGAAAATGCGGGGTGCATAATACAAGGCTACATTTATGCCGACAAATTGCTGAAATACGGAAAGTAAAATTCCAATAACGATCACCTTCTTTCCATAAGAGAATAGCCTGGCCGATGATTGTTTTACAGAAGCGGATATCTCTTCCATGATCTTCCCCGCTCTTTCTTTTCCGTTGATCTTCGACAATACCTGTAATGCCTTTTCGGATCTGTTGGACAAAGCAAGGTAACGCGGTGTTTCAGGCACCAGAAACAATAGTATACCGAATAATGCTGCAGGAATGGCTTCGGAAGCAAACATATAACGCCAACCTGTTGAGTTGACCCATTCTATGGATTGTCCGCGGGCAATACCCCAGTTTACAAAATAAACCACCAGCATACCAAAGATGATCGCGAACTGGTTGAATGAGACCAAACGTCCACGGATCTCTGCCGGAGCAATTTCCCCGATATACATAGGACAGATAGCTGAAGCCAGCCCCACTCCTACTCCTCCTATTATACGGTAAATATTGAATGTGATCAGCAATGATATGGACGGCTCTCCTTTTGTAAAGAAAAAAGTTTCCGGAAAAGCCGATCCCAACGCCGAAAGAAAAAACAACAGGGCTGCAATGGAGAGTGAATTCTTTCTTCCCAGTCTTGAAGAAAAGAAGCCGGATAATGCCCCACCGATGATGCAGCCGATCAATGCACTCGACACGGTAGCACCATGAATAAATGTACTTAATTCCAAAGGTTTGATCAGGAATTCCTGAATGGATTTTTCCGCACCGGAGATTACAGCAGTATCATATCCGAAAAGTAATCCGCCAATGGTAGCTACCAAGGTGATGCCGAAAACATAAGCTGAATTGTATTGCTTCATAATTAATAGGTAAGAAGGGTCGGTAATAGCTGATATACCGACCCTTATGAATATTAAATATATAAATTAATAATGGATTCGTATAACTCCTGTTTCCCGCTGATCTGTGCAGGTTCACCGTTCCTGGAAGCAATATCCCGCAAATCTTCAAGTGTCAGCTTGCCGTCTTCAAACTTTTTACCATCTCCATTATCAAAGGATGCATAACGGGCAGCACGCATTTTCTTGTAATCCGACTTTTCAAGTACATCGGCAGCAACCAGCAAAGCTCTTGCAAATACATCCATTCCCGAAATATGTGCGATGAAAATATCCTCCAGATCCGTAGAATTACGACGGGTCTTCGCATCGAAATTGGTACCTCCGGTACCTAAGCCTCCGGCTTCCACAATTACCAGCATTGCCTGGACCAGTTCATAGATATCGATCGGAAACTGGTCGGTATCCCATCCATTCTGGTAATCGCCACGGTTTGCATCAATAGATCCCAATAAACCGGCATCGGCAGCTGTCTGCAATTCATGCTCGAAAGTATGGCCGGCCAATGTGGCATGGTTCACTTCGATATTGATCTTGAAATCCTTATCCAGACCGAAATGACGAAGGAAGCCGATAACCGTTTCAGTGTCCGCATCATATTGATGTTTGGTCGGTTCCATGGGTTTAGGCTCGATCAGAAAAGTACCTTTAAATCCTTGTTTACGCGCATAATCGCGGGCTATGGATAACATCATGGCCAGATGTTCTTTTTCCCGCTTCATATTGGTATTGAGCAAAGTCATATATCCTTCACGGCCACCCCAGAATACATAATTGGCTCCACCTAATGCGATCGTCGCATCAATGGCATTTTTGATCTGTGCACCGGCATAGGCTACCGATTCGAAATTCGGATTGGTGGCAGCTCCGTTCATATAACGGGTATGACCGAATACATTTGCTGTGCCCCAAAGCAGTTTGATCCCCGAAGCTGCTTGTTTTTCCCTGGCATAATCCACTATTTTCGAAAGATTGCTTTCATATTCCATAACAGAATTTCCTTCATCAATCAGATCCACATCGTGAAAACAATAGAACGGGATACCGATTTTGGTCATGAATTCAAAAGCTGCATCCATCTTGTATTTAGCACGACTGATGGCATCATTTCCGGCATTCCATGGGAATGTTTTGGTTCCTCCACCAAACGGGTCACCTCCTTCGGCGCACAACGTATGCCAGTATGCCATGGAAAAGCGGAACCAGTCTTTCATACTCTTACCCATTACCTTTTGGTTTTCATCATACCAACGGAAAGCTAAGGGATTCTTGTTTTCCTTCCCTTCAAATTTAATTTTTCCTATACCCGGAAAAAATTCCTTGTTGCCTAATGTGATACTCATAATATTTCTTTTTTTAATTTATAATTTCTGATAATATATTTGTCTTTGTAGTTTCATTTAAATTTTCATGGTCCATGGCTTACGCAGATAACCCGAACGCAACTTATTGGCCTCGCTGTCATTCACAAATTCTTCCTTTACCGGATCCCATTTCAGGGGACGTTGTAATTCATAACATATATTGGTCAGGAAACAAACTGTTGCGGTACGATGCCCGATTTCTGCCGTACTGATAGGCTGTTGCCTTGATTTGATACAATCCAGCCAGTTTTGGTAATGATCATTACTTTCATAAAGTTTGACAGGATCACTTCCAAAATCATGGCTGATCAATTTTGCAGGCAACGCTTCAAAGAATCCCCTGCTTATATCGATGATCCCTTTGGTTCCGATGAACCGTACCGCATAACCGCGTCCGAAGTCTTCATGGGTCATCAATACCCCGTTGTCATATTCAAAGGTCAGGTATTTGTGGTCCTTCCCCGGAGGATAAACAGCTACCGGGCCACTGTCGTCTTTTCCAAGACCCCACTGGGCTATATCGTACATATGCGCCCCCCAGTCGGCAGTCATACCGTTTCCGTATTCCTTATAATCCCGCCAGTTAGGGTAGATATCCTTTTCAAGCGGCGGTGAAAGTTCAGCATTGAATCCATGATATTCAGCCGGTCCTATCCACATTTCCCAATCAATATGATCGGGTTTGGGCTCAGTGGGAAGATCATATTTTTTAGGAGGTGGCCCGCAACTCACCTTCACTTCTATGACGTCCCCGATATGACCGTTTCTTACAAGCTGACAGGCATTCCTGAAATTTTTCCACGACCGTTGCATATTTCCTGTCTGATTTACACGATTATATTTGTTGATCGCCTCAACCATTAACCGTCCTTCTTCGATACTGTGCGAATATGGCTTCTCACAAAAAACATCTTTCCCGGCTTTTGCTGCTTCAATTACGTTAATGGCGTGCCAATGGTCGGGTGTAGCGATAACTACCGCATCAATATCTTTATTGGCCAGTAATTTCCTGAAATCCTTATAGGTTTTAAAGCCTTTCGCTGAAGAACCGGCTTTGGAATACAGGTCTTCCGTAATAGCCTTGAAGCGCTCCAGTTTACGGGATTCGACGTCGCAGCCGGCAATTACCCTTGCCCGTTTGGCAAACTCGGTAATCAGGTACCTCGATTGCTTTCCCGTACCTATAAACCCTAGTGTAATCTGATCGCTCGGGGCTGTAAAACCGGCTCCGCCCAATACATGGCGGGGAATAATGGTAAATGCGGTTGCGGCAACCAGGCCTGTTCCCAGAAACCTGCGCCTGGATATATTATTTTTCTTTTCCATGATCCAAAAAATTAAGTGATTTATTTAAGCTTTTACAGGTGTCCCGGGAAGAGGAATAGCTTCATACTTTTTCATATCTACATTTCCCAGAGTCAATTGTTCCGGCATCAGATTAAGATCCGAATTGGTCATTTCATCCCATGTGATCGCTTTGCCGGAATATGCCGACTCGCGGGCCATAATACCTGTCATAGACGAAATAGCCGTAATTTCCGCAATGTTGATCACTTTACCGCTTCTGATATGGTTAACCAGGTTAAGATGTTCCAGCACATAGTCATTGTGTTGTTTGTATTTCTCTTTCGCAGCTTCGTTATCATATTGCCATATGACATTTCCGTCCAGATCGCGGATGCTCATATCCGAACTGTGCCATGAGCCTTTCGTTCCCTGGATGATCTCCCCGACAAAATTGGCGCAATTGTCTATCTGACGGGCCATGGCATGGAGATGAACCCCGCCTTCGAATTCAATATCCGCACTAAAATTATCATAAATATCTCCCGTGGTCCTGCGGAGTCGCGAACCCATACAAACGACCCTCTTGGGTTTCAGGTGCGAAAACCATACGAACACATCTATATTATGGACGCCCTGGTCGATGATATGATCGCCGCAAAGCCAGTTCCAGCTGAAAAAATCCCGGAACATATACTCCATATCGGTCCACTCCGGACGACGGCGTGCAAAATTCATATGCCCCTGATTCCAGTATACATTACCGGAAGTAATGCGCCCGATATATCCTTCCTGTACTTTCCGGTACGATTCGACATATGCCCTGTTATGGTGACGTTGTGTGCCGGTAACGATGTTTAACCCTTTTGCTTTCGCCTGCTTTAAGGCAACCATAAATGTCCGGTAACCTACCGCATCAATAGCAGCAGCTTTCTCTACGAAGACATGTTTTCCCTGATCGATGGCATATTTCAACTGATCCGGGTGAAACAAGGAAGGAGTAGCTATGATGACCATATCCACCGGCGCTTCGCAAGCCTTTTTATAAGCATCGAACCCCAGGAAACACATATCGTCTGCTACCTCATTATTTTTTTCTTTCAACCGGTTCCGGCATCCGGTCATCCTATCCGCAAAAATATCGGCAAGAGCTACGATAGAAAGCCCATCACCTGCATCAAGGAAATTAAAGGCTGCCCCGGTTCCCCTTGAACCGCACCCGATAAGCGCTGCCTTTATAGGCTTCCCATCGATTGCTTTATCGGGAAGATCGGGAATATACACTTCACTTGCCGGACGTAGCGGTATCAATTTATTTTCCTGACTTCCTGAACAGGAAGCCAGGATAGCACCTGTTCCTAATGCACCGGAGGCACCTATCACAGCAGCATTAGATAAAAATGCACGTCTGCTGCGGTTGAACTGTTTTCTTTTCATGGTATAATTGATTTGGAATATTATGAATCATATAAGCACTCAGTGCTATTTATTGTTTTCTTAAGTCGCATTGATCAAATGGATTATGTTCATAAAACATGGCATTAATTGTTTTATATTACTTATGGGATATACTTACGCAAGATATTTTTCCATCTCAAATATGCCTCCCCATATGCTCCTGTCTGTGATACGTCCGGATCAATGGTCCGGATCTTTTTCAGGCTTGACATCGCTTCTTCAGGATTTGAATATATCCCTGCACCAATCCCTGCACCTTTAGCAGCCCCCGCGGCACCGTCCGTATCATATAATTCGATAACTGCACCACTTACATCGGCTAGTGCCTGCCGGAATAACGGACTTAAGAACATATTGGCGTTCCCTGCACGAATTACCCTGATATCCATTCCCATACCCTTCATAATCTCCATACCGTACTGGAAAGAATATACAATCCCCTCCTGTGCTGCCCTTACCAGATCCTGCTGATCATGAATATTAAAATTGATCCCATGGACAGAACATCCGGGTTCCCTGTTTTCAAGAATACGTTCGGCGCCGTTTCCGAAAGGAATGATGGAGATCCCCCTGGCCCCGACCGGTGATTTTCCGGCCAGAACATTCATATCTTCATAAGAGATATTTTCCGGCATGATATTTTTTCGCACCCATGAATTAAGGATGCCGGTACCGTTGATACACAACAATACACCCAGCCTTGTCTGTTCTGCTGTATGGTTCACATGGGCAAAAGTGTTGACACGCGACAGCGGATCATAGTTTACATTTCCCAATACACCGTAAACGACTCCCGATGTTCCTGCTGTGGATGCTATTTCCCCGGGGTTAAAGACATTCAGGGAAAGTGCATTATTCGGCTGGTCTCCTGCACGGTAAGCAACAGGAATACCGGCTTTTAACCCCAATTCTTTCGCTGCCGCCGCCGACACAATCCCTTGAATACCGAAAGTAGGTTTTACCTGGGGTATAAATGACCTGTCAAACCCGAAATAATTCATCACATCATCCGATATACTATTGGTTTTGAAATCCCAGAATATTCCTTCCGACAGTCCTTCAACAGTAACCACGGCATCACCGGTCAGCTTCATCCCGATATAGTCTCCGGGAAGCATCAGCTTATCGATCTTTTCATAGATATGCGGTTCGTTCTCTTTCACCCATGCCAGCTTTGCTGCAGTAAAATTTCCTGGAGAATTCAATAAGTGCGACAAACATCTTTCCTTTCCGATAGCCTCGAAGGCCTTTTCCCCATACGGAACAGCGCGACTATCGCACCATATAATGGCGGGACGAAGGACCTGCCGGTCTTTATCTACCAATACCAGACCATGCATCTGCCATGAAATACCGATTGCTTTAATGTCTTCGTTCGATACACCCGATTGTTTCATTACCGAAAGATGGGCCAGTTTCAGGTTGCTCCACCACCAATCAGGGTCCTGTTCCGCCCATCCCGGTTTTTCTGCAAAAATGGGCATCTCTGTCTTCGGGAAAAAATCCGATGCTATGATCTGTCCGGTATCAGCTTCTACCAGGCATGCTTTTACCGAAGAACTACCTATATCATATCCTAATAAATACATCATCAATTATTTTAAATAGTGGCTATTTTTTTCTTATACAAAGCTTTATCAAATTTATATAAACGTGCGGCGCGATGAGGCACACCTTCCTGCATCTCATCCAGTGAAATGAGGTATTCCATACCTGCTATTTTCTTACGGAAATTCCGTACATCATACTTTTTCCGATGAATGGCTTCATACAGTCGTTGTAATTCGGAAGCGGTAAATTTTGAAGGAAGCAATTCAAAAAAGACAGCCTGGTCATAACCTACCCATCTTGTTATTTCCCTCAATGATTCTTCAACGATCTGGTTATGATCAAATGGCATTTCGGGCAAACTATTTACCGGACACCATTCAACAGTCTTGTATTTTGAGACAACATTGAATCTCCGGTTTATCTTACATAATGAAAGGTAAGAAATCGTGATCAGGCGATCGACCTGTTTTTTATATTCAAATTCGAGCCATTTTACATCATTGGGGTCTGCGGCCCTCTTCGGAGAAGTAAAACTTTTATATTGCCTCAAAGTCATTTTCCGGATACCTGTCAGCTCATGTAAGACACGATGTGCCGCCAGGTCTGCATCTTCTCCCTGGAAGATCAGGCTTCCAGGTAATTTCAAGCCATTATTCTTTTTTGTAGGATCCTGACGTTGTACCAACAAGACATTCAACTGATTCCCATCGAACCCGTAAATAACACAATCCACGGAAACGAAGGTTCGCATGAATTGTTCTTTATGATAGTGTACAGCCATTAATTGTTATCTTTATGTAAATCAGACCTATGATCAGATATTTTTTAAATCAGGCCAATAAATTATAGTTATATTAATATAATTATGACGTTTCTCGTAAAAACCGCAGGCAAGTTAATTTATTTTTTCAAAAAACCCACAACTATTTAACATAATTTATTAATTAACAATTAATTACAAGATGTACTTTATACAATAAGTATATGCCTGCTTATTGTATAAAGTACAAATATGTCAATCACTTAAAACGTCACTCAATAAAAAAACCACTCTTAAAAAATACAATAAGGGTATTATTTACTTTCACCACAACAAATGGCCATCTGTATTTACAATGATATGCCGTTTTCTTCTTTTTACCTTCTTATGGCCTTCATAACCTTTCTTTTGGCCCTGTTGGCGGATCTAACAGATTGACTGTCGATAATACATGTTTTGGAAAGGCTGCTATTTAAATTGTTCATTATCAAATCTAATGTCCCATCTATTTTTCTATTTGTTTAAGTAATAATAGACCAAATTCCATTAAGGATAACATATGGTCAACATCCGCCACTAACAACAGATCTTTGCCAGATACATCAGGATAGTGAAAATCAATCTCAAATTATGTTTGCGTTTGCGTCTGTCAGGAATTATGTTTACTATTGCGTTCCACTGATTGCCTGTAAAAATTTTCATGATTTATATGATTGGCAACCATAAAGATATGAAAACAGGCCCATTAATCAACTGATAGTCACCGTAATCCCTTTATTGAAATCTTATTTTTAGACAACTTCTAAAAGATATGAAAAAAATATTTTTTCTTCTGCTTTTGACACCATGTTTACTTATGGCTTGTAAGAGCTCTAAGATGAAGAAATTCGTAGATAATGAATACGTGACGCCTGCGAATTTTGATTCGAAAAAAAATGGCGTATCATATGGCGAAATTCAAGATATAAACTATTATTCGACAACGACGGAGAATGATAGAAATGCGAAAATCATTTTACCTCCCAACTATAATAAAGGTAAAAAGTATCCGTTACTCTTTCTTCTTCATGGGATAGGAGGCAATGAATCGGAATGGCTGGGAGGAAACCCAAACGAAGTCATCTATAATCTGGTTGCAGAGGGTAAAGCGAAAGAGATGGTTATAGTTATTCCTAATATACGGGCAAGACATAAAAATGTGACGACTGCTCCCGAATTTTATTCGGTGGAACATTTTCGTGAATTCGATAATTTTCTGAATGATTTGCGAGTCGATCTTATTCCTTATATAGAAAAGAACTATTCCGTATTTTCCGACCGGGACAACAGGGCAGTTGCAGGTCTTTCCATGGGTGGAAGGTCGGCCCTTCATGTCGGCATCAACATGATTGAGGATTTTGCTTACATCGGAGCATTTACACCTGCAGTAGGTATTTTACCTTACAATTTAGAAGACGGGCTGTTCACCGAGAAAACCTTAACCCTTCCAAACAAATACAGGAAAAATACAATAATAATGATACTGAAAGGGAATAGTGACGGTGTAGTCGAAGACTGGCCTTTGAAATATAGCAGGACATTAAGACAGAACGGAGTGGAACACATCTATTATACGATAGACGGCGGGCATGATTTTATTGTGTGGAAAAACGGATTGTATAATTTTGCCAGAAGAATCTTTCAATAACCTGGCAGGATATAAGTAATATAAAACAGTAAATGTTACACTTTCTGAACGTAATCAACCTGATCGATGCGACTTAAGAAAACGACTAATAGCACTGAGTGCTTAAAAAAATAAAATCTATCCATCATGAAAATTATTAAACCTTATTCAGCTTTGCGACGAATGTCTTCCGTACTGGCATTAACTGTTCTCTTTTCCTTATTTTTCGATACTCATGTTACAGCAGGTAATAAAACATCCGGGAACGGACCGATTTTTAGCGGATTTATCTATCAGGGTAATGATAAGGTATATAAAGAAAATCCCTTAGAACCAAATGAGTTTTATAATCCGATACTACAGGGCTGTTATCCCGATCCTGCTATCACACGCAAGGGGAATGACTATTATCTGGTATGTTCATCATTCGCTTTTTTTCCCGGAGTACCTATTTTCCATTCCAATGATCTAGTAAACTGGAAGCAGATAGGGCATGTCCTGAATCGCAGTTCGCAACTTAAAGTGCATGACGCGGGTATGTCCGCAGGTGTATATGCGCCCGATATACGCTACAACCCTCATAACGACACCTTTTATATGATTACAACCCAGTTTGCAGGAGGATTCGGAAATATAGCCGTAAAGACAAAAGATCCCGCAAAAGGATGGAGCGACCCGTACAAGTTGAATTTTGGAGGAATAGATCCTGCGTTTTTTTTCGATGATGATGGGAAGGCCTATGTTGTACACAACGACGCCCCCGACACAGGAAAGGAACTTTACAACGGGCATAGGGTGATCAAAATCTGGGAATATGATTTATATAAAGACCAGGTAATTGCGGGAACTGATAAGATAATAGTAAATGGAGGTGTGGATATAACACAAAAGCCTATATGGATCGAAGCTCCCCATATCTATAAGAAAAACGAACGTTATTATCTGATGTGTGCCGAAGGCGGTACAGGGGGATGGCACAGCGAGGTAATATTTGTAAGCGATAATCCCAAAGGACCTTATATGCCCGCACCAAACAACCCGATACTTACTCAAAGATACTTTTCGTCAAACAGGAAGAATAAAGTGGATTGGGCGGGGCATGCTGATCTTATTGAAGGACCTGACGGCAAGTACTATGGAGTATTTTTAGCCATCCGGCCAAATGAAAAAGACAGGGTGAATACGGGTAGAGAGACTTTTATTTTGCCTGTGGACTGGAGCGGAGAATTTCCTGTATTCGAAAATGGACTTATTCCGATATCTCCCAAGTTGATAATGCCTAAAGGAATAGAAAATAAAAATGGTAAAGAGGGATTTATTCCAAATGGAAATTTCACATATACCGACAATTTCAACAATAAACAGTTAGATTACAGATGGATTGGTATAAGAGGTCCTCGCGAAGACTTTGTCGACTTAACGAAAAACGGGTTGAAAATAAAACCGTTTGATACGAATATAAAAGAGATAAAACCCACATCGACACTTTTTTTCCGCCAACAGCACAATATATTCTCCGCCACAGTGACCATGGACTATACACCTGTGTCGGAAAAAGATTTAGCAGGCATTGTATGTTATCAAAAAGAAAGCTTCAATTATTTGTTTGGGGTAACGAAAAAGGATAAGGATTATTATTTAGTTTTACAAAGAACTGAAAATGGTAAATCTATAATATTGGCAAAACAAAAGATAGATACGAATAAGCCGATACAACTACAGGTTGAAGCAAATGGTGACGATTACAAATTCAATTATTCTATCAATAACCCGGATTTTAAAAACTTAGGGACAGTATCAGGAGACATTCTTTCAACGAATGTTGCAGGAGGATTCACCGGTAATCTGATAGGTCTACATACAACTTCGTCAAATGATATTGAGCTATGAAAACAAAAAAATCCATAAAAACAGCAAGCATATTATTTACTATAAGTGCCTTAGCAATAAATATGTATGCCCAAAAGGCCCATAATCCTATTATATGGGCAGATGTTCCCGATATGTCGATGATAAGGGTAGGTGATACCTATTATATGAGCAGTACAACAATGCATATGAATCCCGGTACTCCCTTTATGAAGTCGAAGAATTTAGTGGATTGGGAGATGGCAAGTTATACATACGAAACTCTTGGAACATTAGATGCATATGAGTTAGAAAACAGTAAAAATGCCTATGCCGGAGGTACATGGGCAAGCAGTTTGCGTTATCACAACGGAAAGTTTTATGTCTCTACGTTTTCCAATAACAGTGGGATGAATTATATTTTTTCAACAAAGGACCCGGACAAAACACCATGGGAAGTACGATCATTCAGGCCTATGGTGCATGACCATTCACTTTTTTTCGATGATGATGGAAGAATTTATATTGTCAGTTGTGGAGGTAATATTGGAATCCGTGAAATGAAAAGCGATTTAAGCGGAATCAAAGACTATGAAAATACAATAGTCGTTGAGAATGCTGATGCAGTTACCGGAAAAGAGCGGGGCCTTCCGGCTGAAGGAGCTCAAATGTTTAAAGTAAACGGGAAATATTTTATTTTTCTTATAACCTGGCCGAAAGGGGGCATGCGTACAGTACTGCTCTACCGTGCCGATCATATTATGGGGCCTTACGAAGGTAAAGTGGTTCTTGAAGATAAAGGTGTTGCCCAGGGAGGTTTCATCGATACGCCAGATGGCAAATGGTATGGTTATTTCTTTAGGGATTACGGCTCAGTGGGACGTATACCATATCTTGTACCAATGAAATGGGTAGATGACTGGCCTGCATTTGGAGATAACGGCATCGTTCCTGAATATTTGGATATTAATGCGAAACAGCCTGCAATACCAGCTATCATCGCTTCTGACGATTTCGCACGAAAAACGGGAGAACCTGATTTGCCACTGGTGTGGCAATGGAATCATCATCCTAATAATGACTATTGGTCTGTAAAAAAACGCCCGGGATTCCTTCGGCTTACCACATTCAGAATAGACGAAAGTTTCTTGAATGCTAAAAACACATTGACCCAAAGGACTTTTGGTCCCGAATGTTCAGGAATAGTAGCTATGGATGTCAGCAAAATGAAAGATGGGGATTTAGCCGGGTTAAGCCTCTTTCAAAGGAAATACGGACTGGTTGGTGTGAAAATGATAAATGGGAAAAAGTATATCTTTGCAGGAAATTCGCAGGAAGCCGATAAGGAAAACGAAAATTACAATGAAGTAGCATCTATACCTTTTCAAGGGAAAACAATTTACCTTAAGGTGGAAGCCGATTTTAAAGAAATGGCAGACATCGGGTATTTCTATTACAGCCTTGATGGGAAGAATTGGAGATCGATCGGGAAGCCTTTAAAAATGGCTTATAGTATGCCTCATTTTATGGGATACCGCTTTGCTCTGTTCAATTATGCGACAAAAAAGATGGGTGGATATGTTGATTTCGATTATTTCAAGGTAGATAGTAAAATATCGGTTAAATAATATTTCGGTAGTTATTTAAGCACTCAGTGCTATTTATTGTTTTCTTAAGTCACATTGATCAAATGGATTACGTTCAGAAAATATGACATTAATTGTTTTATATTACTTAAATCTGATAATGATACATGATTTGGGAAGGATTAGGATCAATCAAATTACCCGTCCGACCGATACAGGAATTGCAAAATATAACCGAAGGATGGGCGAATTTCCTTGCCTGCCTGAAAGCATGGATGGAATACGGTATCAATCTCTGCAAAGGAGCGTTCGACTTTATGAAATAAAGTATGAATATTGAAGAATTCAGGGAATATTGTTTATCCATAAAGGGCAGTACAGAATCGCTTCCCTTCCGGGCAGATAATATCTTAGCCCTTAAGGTAATGGATAAAATGTTTGCTTATATTACATTGGAACCTAAAGACGGCGTATTCAGAGTGAATCTCAAGTGTGATCCTGAAAAGTCGATGGAACTACGGGAAAGGTTTTGGGGAATAACTGAAACTGATTTTAAAACCCCATCATGGAACCTGGTTACTTTGGAAAGCGATGTACCGGATGATCTGATCAAAGAATTAATCCAACATTCGGTAGATGAGGTGATAAAAAAACTATCCAAGCGTAAGCAGGATGAATACCTGAATCAGTGAAAAACGGACTGTCCGAAAAGCTATTTTTAGAGCATTATTTTCTTTTACCCACAATAAATAACCAAAAGCACTGGACACTATACAACAAGCCTTCAGAAATCGGAATCCACGCCTGAATGGCGAAAAATTCCTATCAAACCGTGATGTTTGCCGAATACTTCATATCTCGTCCCGTACTTTACAGGATTGGCGGGTTACGAAAAAATCCTTTTATTCAGATTAAGGGAAAGATTTTGTATAAGGAATCGGAAATGTTGAAGTTTTCAGAAATAAACTTGATGCATTTGTTCTAAATTTGTATAATGATAACAAAAATAACAATAAATATTTATTGATGCTTTACCAAGACAAAAAGCCAGTATCTACTTTTTGAGATTTACATTCCGTGTAATTAATTTGTCTAAATGCTATTTTATTGATTGGCTTGTAAATAATCATAGGAAAAGTCTTAAAATCACCACAAGAATTACATATTTTTTTTATATGTAATAATAATTGCATATAAACTTGTGCAACTTCATAGTTTTTTGAGATAACAGGCTTTCCATCAATTTCTTCTCCATCCAATTCTAATATTATCGACTGCGAGTGAGATTCTTTCTTCTCTTTTTCTATTTCTATTTTATAGGAAGTCGATAAAGAGTCTTCCAACACTATGTTAATTCCACTGAGAAGTTTATCATTAGTTCCAAATTTAGTTTTTGACTTAGAATAAGCTTCTTCTGATATGATAGATTTTTCAATTGTTTGAAGCTCAATAGTTGTAGTTTTACTTTCTCCTTTATTTATTTTTTCTTTTGTTTTCCAAGAACTTTCAAAAACAAAATTTTCATTAATCACTTTGTAATCAATAAGAATATATTCTGTTTTTATAACTTTAAATAAAGTATAATCTTTCTTTGAAAAAATGATTTTATCTACAGGGATTGTTTTGTTTTGAGTTAATCCTGCTTCATATTCTGTATATAATGTAAAAATACGTTCCGGCAACTCTTTTATATCTTTTTTGTGTAAAAAATCCATATAACCTAGTTTTTGAGCCTTGATCGAATCTTGAAATGTGGCTTCACCGCTGACCATAATGGCTTTCAAATATGGATTTAGTTTCTTCAACCTCTCAAACATATCAGTTCCCGGTATAGGCATTACTTGATCAATTACTATCACTTTAATAGGGCATTTAGTAACATAACTTATTGCTTCCTCAATATTTGAAACTGCTTTTGATGATAATTGGCATTTTATTTCTATCAAATCAGCATATGCTTTAGCTGTTTCAATATGATCGTCTATTATTAGAATCTCAATATTATTTATCATTTTTGGGAATTATTAAAGTTGTTATTACTAAACCTTCAATCACATCAAAGTTCACAGAAGAGTTTTCAATATTTGCAATCAAATTTCTTACAATTGAAAGTCCAGTTCCTGTATGACCTGCTTTAGATGAATAGCCTACTTTATATAAATTTTCTTTATTAATTGAAATGGCAGTAGAATTTGTGATTTTTAATAGCCACTCATTACTGTCCTCAATAAACTGTATCTTTAAAACGCTTTTATCTTTTGCTGCACAAATAGCGTTTTCAATTAATGGTAAAAGAATCGCAAGAATAAAATTACTACTATACCCATCAATAGTTTTTGGTATATTTATATGCTCATACTCAACTTCTTTTTTGTTAACTTCTTGATATAATAATTCTGCTGAGTTTATACCATCCACAATATTTATACGATCTTCATCTTGATTGTTATATGCGAAAAACGCCAACTGTCTGTAAGCAACCAAAAAAGATTTTGACAACTCTATTCCTGCTTTTATTGATTTAAGATTCCGCTCAACTATAGGCTCTTTAATCAAAATGGATGCTTCAACATTCATTAAAGCAGCATCCATTTGAGAAATAGGGGTCATTAAGCAATGAAAAATTTCTCTGATAAAATTTTGTTGATGTGAATAACTCTGGGGTTGATGGTTATCTAATGAATCTCTAATCTTACTCAATCCATCTATAACGTCCTTTAAATCAGCGGTATTCCCCTTGTTTGAGACTCTAAGCTCTTGTTTTATGATACTTTGAATTCGTTCTGTTATATTCTCCATCAAATATTCAGAATTATCAATTCTAGATGTATAAATATCATTACTATCATTATTGTAACCATATAATAATATATCTCGGAAAGTTTCTCTTGATATATTTTTACTATTTATTTTACGATTTTCTAACTTGCGAATATTTTTAATTATCCGATATTTCAATTCATCATCTATTTTTGAAAATTGCAATAAAGACTCGGCTTCATCCATAAACATATACCATGAATCATTATTCTTTCTATAAGAATAATATTCTCGAAACATAAAATATAACCTTTCAAGTATTTCTTCCATCATATTATCATGATGTACTTTAGACTCGACAATGATCTGTTTTTCTTTTCTATTCTTAAACTTCCAATAGAAAAACAATAATATAAATAATGGGATCCAAAAGACAAGTATGATATCAAAAATAGGGAGAACCGATTTATATCCATTGAATACGATCTCAGAACCCACCACTGTGTGATTTGTATTAATATTAAACGAAGTATAAATACAAAATCCTAGAATAGCATTTAAAAGGATACTAACAGATATATTAGACCATTCTTTATCATCTCGAGTGAAACATTTGTAGGTCACATATAAAGAAAGTGCTAATGTAATTCCTAGAAGGATCCAAAATATTATCAAAACAATTTTTTCATTGAATAAATTTGCTGTTGAATAGAAAATCAACCCTACACTCAAAAAAGTAAAGATATTAAGCCCCAAACCTTGTCCATCATCGTCATCACTAACATTTACCAAACATCCAATTATAGAAAAGATGCATCCCAAAGATGCAGAAATAAAAAATACCCAATTAAGAACTTCCATACCTTATTTAAAATTTTATATTATCAGCAGTCTATTTACAGAAAGACACATTTTTACAAAGATACTAAAGAATTTGGCTGTTAGACAAAAAACACATATAAGTTCATGTCGTTGACCCCTTTTAATTTATTATTAATTATGACAAGACTCTGGCATATCATCCTTTAGTAACTCATACTTGTTTTTAATACGGGACGACAACAATTTCATATCCTCATTCACCTTTTGGTTATTAATTTTGGCGTAATATCATGTGATTTTAGTGAAATGATAACCCCATCCATTTTGTACAGCATTTCAATTGCCCCCCTGTTAGATGAAGACTTTAGCTACATATGTGTGGCGTCCGCAATGATACGTGAGATTAGCTACTTTTAATGGAGTTATTTTAATCTATTCCAAGGGATGATCATCTAATTAAAAAAATATAACTGTAAGAGATGAACAATATGTTGGGGGCGTTTTATCGGAAAAAGATAAGGGAATTATTTGCTCCGTTTGATTGATATATTAGAAATTTAAATCAATTTCTTTTCGATAGCCATTTTTACCAGAATCATGGAGTTTTTAGCTCCAAGTTTCTGAATAAGGTTTTTACGGTACGTTTTTATCGTTTCGATACCTAAAAAAAGTTTCTCCGCCATTTCCTGATTACTATACCCATCCACAATAAGTTTAAGTAGTTCCTGCTCTCTGGAAGATAACCAGACCGGTTTATCCGTATGTTCTTCCAGAAGGATATCCACTTCGTCACAAAGAAAGATCTCGTTATTCATTACAGTTTCAATACCGGCAATCACCTCTTCCGACAAAGAATTTTTAAGGATATAGCCCGATGCTCCATTCGCCATCACACGTTTGACAATAGAATACTCATCGTGGGAAGTAAGAACTAAAATTTTCATATCAGGATATTCCTGATGAATCTCCACACAAAAATCAATACCATTTCCGTCCGGTAAACTAATATCAAGAAGTAATACATCTGCTGTTTCGGGTGACAACAGCCTGCGGCACTCTTCGAGCGAGTAAGAAACACCTGTTACCTGGGCAATGCCGGATCCATTGATAGAAGCAGTTAAACCTTCTACAAACATTCTATGGTCGTCAGTTATATGTACCTTTATCATATCGATTCTATTTCTAAGATGATTTCTGTTCCTTCTCCTGAGGCCGAACGGACAGTCATTTTACCATGATAAGTCAGTACCCGTGCCCGTATATTTTCCAAACCTGTACCTGTGATCACCTTATCCGGGTCGAAACCTATCCCGTCATCATCTACAGTCAAAGCTATTATTTTTTTTTCTATCAGCAACTGGACATTTATATTAGAGGCATTAGCATATTTAACAGCGTTGTTGATCAGTTCATACGCACAACGGTATAGCACCACTTCCAAACGTGGATCTAAACGGGAGTCTTCTCCTATAAACTGGAAATGAGCATTGGGAATGGACCGGCAAAAATCTTCAAGCGATACTTTCAGACCGGAATGCATCAGGGATTCCGGCATCATATGATGGGCTATACGGCGGAGCTCAACGATTGATTCGTCTAACATTTTCATAGCCTTACCATATTGATCCGGGGTTTGTTCACTTATAGCAACAGGATCAAGTTCTTTTTCTAAATTAAGTTTTACCACAGATAACATCCCGCCCAGTCCATCGTGCAGGTCACGGGCAAGCCTGGAACGTTCAGCGGTTTCTCCATCCAGGATAGCCTGGGTAGCAACGAGTTGCTTTTCCTGTTCCAATCGTTCTACCTTTTGACGGGCAATCTCACGTTCCTGTTCCATTGTTTTTTGTTTCTGGATATCCAATCTTTTCCGGTAGAATAATACCCCCAAAGACATGAGTATAGCAAGGCCTCCCGCTATACTCAACCAAGTATAAAGCTGTTTCTCTTTTTCCAAACTCAGGATACGTATCTCTTTCTTTTCGGTTTCATATTTTATTTCCATATCAGCTAAGCTGTTGTGGAGACTTTTATCACTTAGCCGATCACGTATTAACTTATATTGCCTTAAAAAGTAATCGGCTTTTTCATGATTGCCTAAAAATATATTGGATTGGCATAATAAAATACTTGCATTTCCGGCTTGTTGCAGGTCTGTCGAATCAGCCATCCATGCTTTGTAAGCGTATGTATCTGCTTCTTTATAGCGCTTCATATCCATGTTTGCTTTTGCCATTACCACCCATGCCACACGCAATTTCTGTTGATCTCCATATATAATTGCATTATCCAGACATTCGTTGGCAAATTTCCCGGCATTTTCCAGATCATTCATATCGCCGTACAGTCCTGCGAGCATTTGTGTAGAAATAATTATATCTCCTTTATCGTTTATCTCTTTGCTGATCTCATAGGATTTCAATATACTGATGATGGCACTATCCTGTTGTCCTCTTTCGTTGTATATACCGCCTATGGATGAGTAAATCGAATTCATTGCTCCGATTATGTTGTGTTTTTCAGCTATTGTCCGGGCTTTTTTTAAGTAATTGAATGCACGTTCGTCGTTGTTATAATGAAGATTTGCTACATTAATGAGTGCGTATGCCTGTAGGTCATATTGTTGTGCACTTTCAAGTGCCGGTAGTATATCAATATACGACTTCAACGCCATTTCCCTGTTTCCGGCAGTCATATATGTATTCGCAATTTCCAGATAAGCGGCATTTTCCTCTTTCTTATTTCCCGCTTTCACAGCATATTTGACCGCTTTTTCACCTGCTTGCAATGCCAGGTCGAATTGGTCTTTACGGTAGTAAGATATACATATTGCACGGTAGAATCTGGCTGCCCACGGGTTATTGTTGTTTTTCTCAGCAAATTGTATGGCCTCTTCGGCATATAAAATATTTTTATCCAGATCCGTACTCCAGTAACAAAGTAGTATATCCCAATATAATTGCATTCTTTTTTCAGAAGTCAACTCCTGCCCTTGTGTATTCAATACATGAAGCAGAGAGTCAACATCCTGTGTCTGACTAAAAAGACTATTAGAAAACAGACATATAAAACAGATGAGAAATATTACGTACATATGTAATTGATAATTGATAATTGAATATTTTTAAGTCACTCATTTTATGAACTTAGCGTAAGTGATCTCATGAGCATCAGCTAATAATTATGTAAATGAAAT
Source organism: Bacteroidales bacterium (assembly GCA_031275285.1). Classification (NCBI taxonomy): domain Bacteria; kingdom Pseudomonadati; phylum Bacteroidota; class Bacteroidia; order Bacteroidales; species Bacteroidales bacterium. Next base: position 53,781 of record JAISOY010000189.1, read on the forward strand.
ATTTTTTTGGAATCCATATAAATAATGTACCGATAAATTAATAAACGTAATCATCTTGATCAATGCAACTTAAAAAAGAATAAATAGCACAAAGTGCTTGCAAACTTATATATTGATATATATATTTTAATACCCCATAAGTGGGATTTTTTATTTCCTCACACAAATACCCCACTTATAGGGTAATCCTCAAAGTTAAACTCTGGTTAGATTTGTAAGGTAACAAAACTAAAAAAATGACCCAATAAATCTAATAACTTAAATTATTGATTATGAAGAATATTTGGTTGATTACTTTGATAAGCATTGCATTAGGTATCACATCCTGTTCAAAAGATGACAATAAGGAAACTACTGTTTATACTGTTACTTTCGATACTGATGGAGGAGATCCTGTTCCTGCTATCCAAAAGATAAAATCCGGAAGTACAGTGACTGCACCCGCTACTAATCCCACTAAAACCGGTTATGCTTTTATGTATTGGTACCTGAAGGGTGCAAGCTCTGCCTATAACTTTCAGTCGCCTGTAAATAACGACATCACACTGTTTGCCAGATGGCAGGACGAAACAACTGTTGAATACTGGCAGGTGTCGTGGAATCTGAACGAAGGATCATGGCCCTCAGACGACAACCACGCTACACAAGTCGTAAAAGGTGGAACACTTGCCGAACCTGCCGCACCGACAAAAAGCAGTTATACGTTTGATGGTTGGTATAAGGAATCAGTTTTAACCAACAAAGTAACCTTCCCCTACAATGTAAACAACCTTACAGAAAATTTCACACTGTATGCCAGGTGGATCACAGAGACAGACCCGGGTGATCCTGACGAGCCACATAAAACCGACAATGATCTGAGGCTTGCTGGTTATTATCTGGCATATACCATAAATATAACTGAACAGTACAAAAAAGGTCTAAAACCATCGTACATTGAAAATGAAGAGGGAGAAACAATAGTGAGGGTTAATTATAATCCTAATGGAACTATGGATTATCTTTACTTTTACCTTTACGTTTATAAAGTTATTTATTACTACGATCGACCTATGTTAACTTTCAGGGCGGGAGATATTGATTATGGACGGCAGGCATTGTCAGCGCTTATGAATAATACGTATAATTATGATAATGACCCGGGTATCATCATGTCTTATTTCGGAAGCTTTTCGGGTTCGAGCGTATTTACATCCTTAAGTAATCTAAGAGCTCTGGCAAACAACGACGGAATCACCGAAGAAGTATACAAAAAAATAGCTTTCCCGGATGGTAGCTACAAATTGATTGTGTTCGTCAGGAAAAATGAAAAAACATTTGGCAAATACGTAGGCTACTCCACTTCCACAGGAAAAAGTTTTCGTTATTGGTGTATTGACCCCGATGATCCATCTTTTGGAAAGTCATTCACTATGTCAATTCCATTTGATATTTGATCATAAGAAAGGAGATTATCAGGAAGGAGGTTACCCGGTTTTACGGGATAATCTCCTTTTGCTTTTTCAAGCCATTAAAACATGGATAAACAGGTTTTCCAAAAACCGTATATTTTACTCATTTTTTAGAACATTAATATATCACACATCAAGTAATCATCAGAAACCATACTGACATAAAATTGCCCCATTCGAGCTTAGGTCTACTGATCCTATTTTGAGTGCTTTACTAATTTAAAAAGAGTCTAAATTATCTTTCATTTTTTTACACAAGAAACTAGAAATAAATATATTGTATTTTTATTTCAATATTTTATGTGTTTTTATTTTGTTTTTATAATTTTTTGCGTATTTTTGCGTTTATAAAATATTCAAATACGCAAATAATGGAATCGGATAGTAGAAATTATGAATCATTGCCCACTAAGGATACTATTTCAGTTTACTGTTTAGCGTGTTCATATAAAAGTTATTTTGATGTAGTTGAAGATATGCTGAATGTTTTATTCATAAAACAACAGGCTATTGGTTATAAATTAAGCTGCTAATTATTATATTATGTTAAAAGAAGAACGTTTTAAAATAATAATGAGACAGATAAATCTTCACAATAAGGTTTTATCTGTTGATCTTAGCACATTGCTTAATGTATCGGAGGATACCATCAGAAGGGATTTAAAAGAGTTAGCTGATGCCCAGTTAATAAAGCGAGTCCATGGCGGTGCAGTAAATAAGTCAATGGTCAGGCCGTTTATTGCAGATCAAAATATTTACTCGCTGGAAGAAAAAATAAAGATCGCTTCAAAAGCTATAAAACTTTTAAAAAACGATATGGTTCTGCTCTTTGAAGGGGGGACAACTATGTTTGAAGTGGCAAAAAGTATTCCGGATAACCTTAACCTCACTGTTTTTACTATCAGTCCTCAAATAGCAATTGCCTTATCGGAGCATAAAAACATTGATGTGTATACCATTGGTGGAAAACTGAATAGAAATAGCAACATTCACGTAGGTACCCGTACCATCAATGTGCTTCGCAGAGTGCAATATGACATGTGTTTTATGGGCGTAAATGCATTATCTGTTGACCGGGGACTTACAGATATCGATATTGATGTTGTTGAAGTAAATAGAGCTATGCTCGACGCTTCCAATAAAACAGTTTTTATTTCGATCTCTGAAAAACTAAATGTGGAAAAAAGATACCAGGTTGCAGAATTATCGTCAGTGGATTTTTTGGTGACCGAGTTGTCTCCTGATGATCAATTATTAAAACCATTCAAAGATAATTTTAACAATTTGAATATCTTATAGTGTCAACCTATAAATTACTGAGTCTTATTTTTCAACATAAAAATATGTAATAAGAAGAACAATAAACTTAAACGCCTATGGAAAAGGTACAGTAGTAATCAAAAGAAAGCTGCCCGATACCGTTAATATCGGACAGCTTAAATTAAATTAAGAAATCTTAACTTAAAAGCATCGCAAATGTACTATAAAAATAGCAATAATAAACGGGGTTTATTATCAATAGGATTGATATATTATTTCCTGAGTTGGAAAATTAATATTAGTTACGCTAAAAGCTATTCGCACTCAAGGGCTTCAATAATTTCAACTAAAAACGAAGCCATAAACGACATTTTTACAGAACCGGAAAAGAACATCGGATTTTCCAGTGCAAAAGACGAAAAGAAAAATACGGAGAAGTCTATACGGCTAAATACTGTAAAAAAAACAGTCTTTGATGTATTCAACAAGCTTATGTCTGAAATGAATGTAGTGATTCGGGAACGCGACCAAAAAATTGCTACAAGCATGAATGATGGGCTTTCAACTTTTGTAGCCAACGAAAAGTCGATTTCAGCATTTTTTATTATTTGATTGTAATCAACAGGAAACCTTTATCAGAGGATGTAGAGAGCTTTGGGATACGGTGGATAGGGATATTCAGTCCGTCCAAAACAAGTCTCATCAATTAGAACTGAAAAGCCGAAAGAAGAGAGTCCTCGTAAGGCAGAGGTGATTAAAATAGATTTTTCGTCGATTCCGATTTATAATGCTTTAGATGTCAATGGTGATTTATGAAAATACGTTCAATCCGAATAAGTTATGAAATCTAAAATAAAAGTAAAACAAGTTAATTCCAAGTATGAATAAAATTACCGAACAACCATCTTTATATCGTCATTTAGAGAATATGACGGTGGACGAATTGATTACCAATATCAATCATGAAGACCAGAAAGTAGCCCTGGCTATTGAAAAAGAGCTGCCTCAGATCAGTAAGCTTATTACTGCCATTGAAGAACAATTACGATCGGGCGGACGCCTGTTTTATCTTGGTGCAGGCAGCGGCGGTCGTCTTTCTGTTCTCGATAAGGTTGAACTTCCCAACACTTATGGCATTGAAAAAGGAGTCATCAATTGTCTGCTGGCAGGTGGAGAAGAAAACCTGTTGTTGGTTCTCGAAGAAAAAGAAGACGATACCGAAGATGCCTGGAGGCAGATGCAAAAATACCAGGTAGACAACAGGGATTTTGTATTGGGCATTTCAGCCAGCGGCACTACTCCCTATGTGTTAGCAGGACTTAAGAAATGTAAAGAATTGGGTATTCGCTGCGGATGTATCGTGAACAATCCCGATTCACCTATCGCAGCCATGTCCGACTTTCCGGTTGAAGTGATCACCGGTCCCGAGTTTGTTACCGGAAGTACCCGTATGAAGTGCGGTACGGCGCAAAAAATGCTTTTTGACATGATCAGCACCACTGTATTAATACGCCTGGGTCGTGTTGAAGACAACAGGATGGTTAATGTTCGTTTAATCAACAACAAGGTTGTAGACCGGTCGGTAAAAATGCTTATGGAAGAACGTGGCATCACAGATTATGAGGAAGCCAAAACATTGATCCTACAATTCGGAAATGTAAAAAAAGCCATGAATTATTTAGATTCCAAACAATACATATAAATTAAATAGATAGAAAAATGAAAACAGTTAACAGAAGAACTTTTATCGGAGCTGCAGCTGCAGCATCAGCAGGAATTGCTTTCAGGACGGATTCAATACTTGCAAATAGTAATAACCGCAGTTTCAGCAATGTGAAGCCTGCTATTCTGGGAGGTCCCAGGGCACAAACAGGAGGATTTTCAGGTTGGCCTATCTACGACAATACAGAGGCCAAAGGCCTACTGGACGTACTATACAGCAGCCAATGGGGCCGTCTGGGAGGTCCGGTAACTCCCCGCTTTGAAGAAGCGCATTCAAAACTGTACGGTTCCAAGCATTCCCTTGGGGTAACGAGTGGAACAAGCGCATTGTATACCATGTTGGGAGCGCTGGGCATAGGTCCGGGAGACGAAGTCATCATTCCCGTATACACCTTTATAGCCACATATAATGTTGTAGTTCTCCATTATGCATTACCTGTGCTTGTCGATATTGATCCTGAAAGCCTCCAGATCGATCCCGGTAAAATAGAAGCTGCCATCACCAAAAACACAAAGGCCATTATGCCGGTACATATTGGCGGTACTCCCTGTAATCTGGATGCTATCATAGCCATTGGTAAAAAATATAACATCCCGGTCATCGAAGATGCTTGTCAGGCACATCTGGCAGAATGGAGAGGAAAGAAAGTAGGTAACTGGGGATTGGGCGGCGGATTCAGCTTCCAGGCATCCAAAAACCTCAATAGTGGAGAGGGCGGAGCCATCATTACCAACGATACTGATTTTCATAAAGGTTGTTTTGCGTTCCACCATCAGGGACAGTCAAGTGCGACTGCTTCGGTAGTAGCTGCCGGTGCTGGAACCAGAGGTACCAATCTGCGTATTACTGAATTTCAATCCAGTATCTTACTCTCTCAAATGACCCGCCTTGAGGAACAGGCAAAGATCCGGAATGAGAATGCATTATACCTGAGCAGTATGTTCAGGGAGATTCCCGGACTGGCTCCTGCCAAGCTTTATGAAGGTACTACTAATGGAGCTTATCATCTGTATATGTTTAATTATGACAAGGAAGGGTTTTCAGGTATGAGTCGCGACCTGTTTATTAAAGCGATGGCAGCTGAAGGTGCTTCGCCCGTACTAGGATACGGTCAGATGGATAAAGACCCGTACATAACAGGGTTGACGAAAAGCAAATATTACCAAAAGATATACGGCGAAAAAGAGATGAAACGTTGGCTGGATCGCATTGATTGTCCGGTTAATGCCCGTGTAACCGATGAAAATGCACTATGGTTCTTACAGACCCAAATGTTGGGAACCAGGACCCAGATGGAGCAAATAGCTGAAGCAGCCAGAAAGATCCAAAAATATTCAAACGAGATCAAGAATAAATAATTGGTTGTTTTTGAGCAGAAAAGGTTTGGTAGGCCACTGTTCTATCAAACCTTTCTTAAGCAACTTGATGTTATGCCATGCAAGGGAAATGGACACAACACGCTTCATGATAATCCGGCAATTATAAAAAAATCAATGTAAAGCCCATGAGTCAGAATATGCTTTTTTGTGGAATAGATGGGGGTGGTACCACTACCTCGACAGTTGTTTGTAATGAACACGGTGAGATATTAGGTAGTATTAAAACTGGTTCGATCAATCATTACGGAGTAGGTATAGAAAAAGCCCGTGAAAACATCACATACATTAAAAATCAACTAACCACCTTGTTAGGCTGTGAACCTGACATCACCTACATTGGAAATTCAGCGCTGGACGGTGAAGCAGCTGATGAATTTGTCCGACAACTTGTCGGAGGTATTTTCGATAAACAGGTGGTCATGCATTCCGATGTATATATTGCCCTGTTGGGATTTACCCAGGGTGATCCCGGAGCTTTACTCATATCAGGAACAGGCTCGATGGCCTGTGCTGTTGATCATGAAGGGAATTATCACACAAGCGGTGGATGGGGACAAATACTTGGAGACGAGGGAAGCGGTTACCATTTGGGACTAATGGGGATACAAGCTGCTTTACAGTATCATGACCAGATGTCTCCTCCTACCATTTTGCTTAAGTATATGGAGGATTTTTACCAGCTAAGCCGGTTGAGCGACATCATAGAAATTGTATATAATTCACCCATTGAAAAAGGCCGGATTGCCGCATTTGCTATTGAGGTTGAGAAAGCAGCCCTGCTTAACGACAAAGTTTCAATTCACTTAATTGATAACGAGATAGAATGGCTTTTCCGGCTTTCACAGTCAATTCTAAGGAAAAGCGGCGTGAAGCGCCTGGGACTTTATGGAAGTATGCTGGTTAAAAGTCAGATGATCGGACAGCGATTGATATCAAAATATTCAAACTCCGGCGTGGATATTTCATATCCCCGTTTCAAGCCGGAGATAGGCGCCTTGTTTGGGGCTTTTTCCAGCGGGAATTTCTCCATCAATGAAGAAATCATTGCCAATCTATCTAAATATTGACAATTCTTTCAACTTAAAAACAATTCTAAATGAAATCATATTTTTTATTCATCATTTTCTTTTGCGTTGTCTCCTGTAAACAAAATGTTTATGAGGTAGGCAGTTCGGTCGTAAGTATAGAACCGGGTGAAGAAACTGTTTCCCTTAGCCTGGCCGGATATGCGGGTCCTTCTTTAGGCAGGTTTACCATTACATGGGATGATAAAGGCAAACTGGAAGCAACAGCCATGTGCCACGCAGATAACACCACTTATATTGCAACCGCCAATGGAGATATATATTTAATCGAACCGGAAAATTTACAAAATAATAAAAAGGTGGGAACACTTCAACATGTAAAGTTCCTGGCGGGATTAAACGGGCTGCTTTTTGCCATTGACAACAGGGATAATCTATTGGTAGGCAATCCGAAAAGTGAACTTCAATGGAAACAGGCCGGCATGGTTCAAGGCGTAACTGCTTTTACCGGATCTAATGAAAACCTGTATGTAGCTACCAAAAAAGGTGAGTTGCTTATGGGTACGGTCAATGGAGAAAATATCCGGTGGATACCAATAGGTAAAGCCGAAAATATCATCTCCCTTGCCGCCGACCATCAAAGAATATATGCCGTAACCGAAGATAATTATCTGTTACAACGCCATGTTAAGAGAAAAGATGAAAACTGGCAGCGTATAGGGTATAACAATGGTGATACATATACCATTGATGTAAAACAGATTATACGCACCAGGGACCGGTTATATGCTATGGCATCAGGTCATCTGTATGCCAGTCGCCATCAAACAGAAGGCAAGCTGTCAGCCAGAAGTATGGCCATTAAAAAGAACGGTGATGTAGCCATTATCGTCAGCCTGGATGTTTGCGGTATCGACCATTCATTTACCCGGAGTATCAGAAAAGAAATGTCGCAACGCCGGGGCATCCCTGAATCATCGATCATGATCAACTCCACCCATACCCATTTTGCACCGACAACCCAGACCTGGATTACCTGGGGTATCCAAAACCATTATCCCGACAGCCTGTACCTGAATAATGTAGTCAAAAAAGCCGTTATCCGCTCTATAGAGGAAGCATTAGACCAGACAAAACCATGTTACCTTAGTTTTGGACGTGATACAACAGACATAGGCTTCAACCGGAGCATCAGGAAAGAATCGTATGTATATGACAATTCTGTAGATGTAATACAGGTAGTATCTACCGATGGAAAAGACAAAAGTGTTATGTTTTTAACAGGTTGCCATCCTGTTATTAGCGACCATGGTTCCGGACATTATAGCGTTTCTCCCAACTTCCCTGGCCATGCCCGGGAAATCCTGGAAGAAACGGGTTTTAACAATACTATTTTTCTTCAGGGATGCGCAGGTGATATTAACCCTAAAAATCCTTTCAAGACATCCGGAGTTGACCTGGCGGCAGATATTACCCGTGTATTGGGCAAAGATATGCACCCTATCCATGGCAAAATAACCCATTATATCGATTCGATAGGAATTCCCGCTCATCCGTTGAGTAAAGAGCAAATTCAGGCAATCAGGAATGAAAATATCAATAATGTCCGCCAAAATATACCGGGAGGATGTGAAAGCAGCCTGCCCAACAGGGAGGTCCGCTGGGCAGATATCATGCTCCATCACTACGAAAACGGGACAATGCCTAAAGAAATGCCGGTTTACATCCAAACACTCAACATCGGGGATTGGAAACTTATCGGACTGTCCCGTGAAGTAACCACCGAATTCGGGATAGCTATCAAAAAACTCTGGCCGGAAGAAAAGGTAAGCGTAGCGGCATATAGCAATGATGTGGCAAGTTACCTCGCTACCGATCCGCATATAGAAGCCGGTGACTATGAAGGACACGATTCTTTCTTCTGGTACGGACAACCCTCTCCTTTCCCGCTAGGCGTCTTCAACACTGTTGTTGAAACAGTTAAATCCAATAACAGATAAAATACCCCACATTAAAAACCATCATACGAATATGAAACTTAGTAATAAATATTTTTTCCCTTTAGTGATTATTGCTTTTGCCTTTTTTATCATAGGCTTCGGCGTTGGGATCAACGGAATCATGGTGCCTATTCTGGAAGAAACTTTTTCTTTAAGCAAAGGCATGTCATATCTGGTTTTGACGGCAACATTTTCGGCATTTCTAATATTTGGAGGACCATCAGGATGGGTGATAAAAAAGATAGGTTATAAAAAATCACTGATCCTTGCCTTGTTCATTATGAGTTTAGGTATGTTTTTGTTTATTCCATCGGCAAAAATAAGTCCCTCCATGTCCGGATTTTATCTTTTTCTTATCGCATCGTTCATCGGAGGGATCGGCAATACATTGTTACAAACCACCATTAACCCTTATGTCACTATTTGCGGCCCCATCGAAAAAGCAGCCCAACGTTTGTGTTGTATGGGGATCATGAACCAGTCCGCCTGGTTTCTCGGCCCCATCTTCTTGAGTCTTTTCATCGATGTGAAAAATCCGGTTTTGGCCAACGCTGCTATTCCGTTTGGTATGGCCGCCGCCATTATAGCGTTATTTGCACTGGCAATGATCTTTATTTCGCTTCCTGAGATTACAGCAGAAGGAGAAGATGAACTCAGTGAGAATAAATCGGAAGACGAGATAATAATAGCTGCCAACCGGAAAAAAAGTATCTGGCAATTTCCACACCTGCTACTCGGAGCGCTTGCACTTTTTTTATATGTAGGGGTTGAAACCTTGCCGATGGCTTCAGTCATAGATTTTGCCAAATCCATCGGATCAGATTCTCCGGCAAGGTATTCCATGATTGGACCGGTGGGTATGATCATAGGTTACATCATCAGTATTTTTATTCTGCAATGGCTTCCCCAGAATAAGGCACTGGCATTGTTCGCCACAATTGCACTCGTGTCATCCATCCTTTTAATCACACTTCCTTCCCATATAGCCATCTATTTTCTATCGGGTTTAGGGTTCTCTCATTCCATTATGTGGGGTTGCCTCTGGGGACTGACCATTGCAGGTCTGGGAAAGTATACCAAATCGGGAGCTTCGATGTTGGTAGTAGCTTTAGTTGGTGGTGCAGCAATTCCATTGGTATTCGGATTTTTACTGGATTTTATCAAAACAAGCGACATAGCTTCGCCAACTAATTTCCAGACTGCTTACCGGATATTCATCCCATGCTACTTATATATCCTCTTCTATGCATTAATCGGATATAAGATAGGAAGGAAAGCACCAAAAGTATAATTGTGAATTTGACCTAACAATGTATTTAAATCATAATGCCTATGATAGATCCCTTCCTATAATAAAAGTATACGTAAATCTGAAATTGTAACAACTGTGGCTTATTTAAATGATGAAATGGTTGTGAATGAACTGCCTGTTGTAAGCAACGGGGCATTAAACCTAAAGAGATTAAATTATTAATTACGTTAAATTGAAAAGTCTATGAGCAAAAAAAATGTAAACAAGCAATTGCTTTGTTTTTACAATCATTGTTTTAAATCGAAGATCATAATAAGTATCATTTTATTTTTTTTATTGCCTCATTCGTCCTTCCCTAATGAAAACAATCACCCGAAAAATTCATACGTAAGTGAAGTTGAAAGTCAGGCAGTTATTTCCGGCAGGCTACAGCAAAAGGAAATATCAGGAAGAGTGGTGGATAGTGACGGATTCCCGATACCCGGAGTAAGTGTTGTTTTAAAAAAAGACCCTAGTGTTGGGAAGGTAACGGACGAAGAAGGCAGGTATTCTATTAATTGTAGTCCGGATGACATATTGCTGTACTCATTCATTGGATTTAAAACAACGGAAAGAGTTGCAGGCGATATCGATAAGGTAACTATCACACTGGAAGAAGATGTGATGGAAATCGGGGAAATTGTGGTTACTGGCTTTGGCAAACAGAAAAAAGAAAGTGTGGTCAGTTCCATTACTACGGTTAACCCACAGGAGCTTAAAGTACCCTCAAGTAATCTGACCACAGCCTTTGCGGGAAGATTGTCAGGTGTTATTGCTTATCAAAGATCGGGTGAACCGGGCCTGGACAACGCAGAATTCTTTATCCGGGGTATCACTTCCTTCAGTGCAGCAGGGAAAAAAAATCCACTGATCCTCATTGACGGAATGGAGATGAATGCTACTGACCTGGCCAGGATAAATCCTGATGATATTGCATCGTTTTCCGTGATGAAGGATGCCAGTTCCGCTTCGTTATACGGTGCACGTGGAGCCAACGGTGTAATCCTGGTCACCACCAAGGAAGGTGTTGCCGAACATATGACCATCAATATAAGAGCAGAATTATCCACTTCAGCCAATTCTTCTCTGGTGAAACTTGCCGACCCTATTACCTATATGAAATTACATAATGAGGCGAGAATCACCAGATTGGGAAGACTCGATTATGTGTATTCTCCGGAAAAGATATACAACACCGAACGCGGGATAGACCCACTTATGTATCCCTCGGTTGACTGGTATGATCATTTAATTAAAGACCACACCTTTAATCAACGTATCAATGCTAATATCTCCGGTGGTGGTAAAATGGTGCAGTATTATATTGCAGGAAACATGCAACATGATACGGGAATATTAAAGGATATCGATGAAAACAGTATCAGCAGCAATATCGACCTGATGCGTTTTCAACTACGCTCGAATGTCACCATTAAACTAACACCTCAGACTACGGCTATGGTTCGGTTTTATGGAACATTTGACGATTCGCACGGTCCTAAACAAGGTGGAACGGATGTATTCCATCTTGCAAGAAATGCCACGCCGGTCAGGTTTATGCCGACATATCCTAAAGACGATGCAAACCTTTATACCAATCACCTGCTCTTCGGGACATCCCTTTTATCCAGCAGTGCCGGAAGCGAATCTTACTATACCAATCCGTTAGCTGAGATTATCAGCAGTTATAAAGAATCAAAAACTTCGATGATGCTTGCCCAGATGGAACTGGAGCATAAATTCGACAACAAACTTAAAGGATTGATGGTAAGGGGTATGATCAACCTTAAGCGGGATTCATACTATGACCTGAATCGCTCATACAGGCCTTTTTACTACGAACCGGTAGCTACCTTAGACGGCTCGTATAAATTACGGAATTTCAACCCGACTACAGGTTCCGAATACCTGGCCTATGATTTTGGTGATAAGACAGTGGCAGCAAGTATATACGGAGAATTTCGCATCGGATACAACAAGGTTTTTGCAGAAAAGCATGATATGAAC